>JAURVS010000103.1 GCA_030655355.1 Sphingopyxis sp. | reverse complement strand
GCCAGCCCGGTGCGCGCGATCCTGAGGGAATTTGCATGACCGACATGATGCTTTCCGCCGATGTATCGGCGCTCGACGCCGCCGACCCCCTCGCGCATTTTCGCGAGCGGTTTCAGCTGCGCGAGGGGCTCATCTATCTCGACGGCAATTCGCTGGGCGCGCTGCCGAAGGCGACGGGTGCGCGGTTGGCCGAGGTCGTTGCGGGCGAATGGGGCGAGGGGCTGATCACCTCATGGCTCGGCGCCGAATGGTCGACAACGCCGCGACGGATTGGCGATAAGATCGGACGGCTGATCGGCGCCAATCCGGGCGAGATCGTAGCGACCGACTCGACTTCAGTGAATATCTTCAAGGCGTTGACCGCCGCGCTTTCGTTGCGGCGTGAACGCCCGGTTATCTTGTCGGAAGCGACCAACTTCCCCACCGACGTCTATATGATGCAGGGTATCGAAGCGTTTTCCGGCGGGCGCGTGAAGGCGGTAACCGTCGCGCCTGACGCGATCGCCGAGGCGCTGAACGACGATGTCGCGGTGCTGCTGCTGACGCAGGTGCATTACAAGTCGGGCCGCGTCCGCGACATGGCAGCGATCACCAGGCGCGCGCATGACGTGGGCGCGCTCGTTGTCTGGGATTTGAGCCACAGCGCTGGGGCGATCCCGGTCGACCTCAATGGCGCGAACGCCGATTTCGCGATCGGCTGCGGCTATAAATTCCTCAACGGCGGGCCGGGCGCACCCGCTTATCTGTTTGCCGCCGCGCGTCATCATGCCGCAGCGCCGGTGCTGTCGGGCTGGTTCGGCCATGCGCGGCCCTTCGCGTTCGAGGAGGATTATGACCCCGCCGCCGGAATCGAACGCTTCCAGTGCGGAACGCCGCCAGTGCTGGGCCTGTCCGCGCTCGAAGTCGGCGTCGATCTGATGCTCGAAGCCGATATGGCCGAACTCCGCCGCAAATCGCTCGCGCTCGGCGACCTGTTCATCGAGCATATGCAGCCGCTGTGCGACACCTATGGTTTTGAATTGGTGACGATGCAGGGCCACGCCGAGCGTGGTAGCCAGGTCGCCTATGCGCACCCGCAAGGTTATCAGATCGTGCAGGCGCTCAAGGAATATGACGTCATAGCGGATTTTCGCGCGCCCGACATCTTGCGGTTCGGACTGACGCCGCTGTATCTGCGCTATCAGGACATGGTCGAAACGGTCGATCGGCTCGAAAAGCTGTGTGCGTCACGCGCGTGGGACAAGCCGCAATATCATGAGCGCGCGGCGGTAACCTAAGCCAAGTTTCGCTAGGGATCGACCGCGGCGGGCGGAGCGATCGCGGCCGCCGCTGCGACGTCATAGGTCACATTGGCGACCGTACGGACCATGTCGGGGATGACGTCGATCGCGAGCAGGATCGGCAACAGTTCGATCGGCGCGCCAAGCGCGATCGCGGTTGGCGCCACCGACGCATAGAAGCTGATCTGCCCCGGCATCCCGAGGATCGCGAGCGACGACAGCACCGCGAGTGGCAGAGCGACCGCAATCTGGAGCGGCGAGACTTCGACGCCCGCCATCCACGCAAGCGCTAGCGCCATCAACAGCGTGTTAGACGGCGCGGTGATCTTGAACGTTGCGACCGCCATCGGCAGGATGACCGCGGCATCGCGTTCGTCGATGCCGAGGCGCTCGGCGCTTACCATCATCGCAGGCAGCGTCGCGATCGACGATTGGGTGCTCGCCGCGATCGCCTGTGCGGGTGCGATAGCGCGCGCAAACCGCCCGAGCGGGATACGTCCTGCAAAGCGCGCGATCGCATAGCCGAGGATAATCAGCACTAACGTGACGGTGATCGAGATCGCCACATATTGCGCGAGGATCGCGATCACCGCGGTGCCGACCGTTGCGCCGATCGCGAGCGCGAGCGCGAAAATGCCGATCGGCGCGACCCGCAGCACCCAGCCGACGACGACGATCATCGCGTCGGCAAGTCCCTGCAGCGGCTGGATGACGGCTTGCGCGCGCTCCCGGTCGATCTTGCCGACCGCAAGGCCCAACACCAGAGCAAAAATGACCAGCGGCAGGATCGCGCCTTCGGCGGCGGACGCGACGACATTTGTCGGGATCATCGCGCGTATCGCATCGGCTGTGCCCGGGACTTCCGGTGCAGGCGCCGCCGGAAAGGCGGTGCGCAGCGCGGCGATGTCAGCGGGTGCGATCGAGACCGAACCAAGCAACAGCGGGGACAGGATCGCGCCGATGATCGCCGAGACGATCAGCAGGCCAGTTAGCACGAGCGGAAGCCGCCGCCCGAGCCGCGCCGCTTCGGCATGGTCGCCGATGTTCAGGCTGGCGACGCCGGTCGCGACGAGCGCGAAGATCAGTGGGACGATCGTCATCCGCAGCCCGTCGAGCCAGATGCCGCCGATCAGCCGCGCCGCATCGACGACGGGCGAAGTCGCAGTAAGGAACGTGCCGATCGCGAAGCCGACGATCAGCGCAATCATCATCCAGCCCGCCGCGGGCAAGCGCGTAACCCAGGCACGCGTGCGCGAAATTG
>JAURVS010000100.1 GCA_030655355.1 Sphingopyxis sp. | reverse complement strand
AGCCGACACCTGCTCCCACCCCGGCGCCAGTCCAGCCCGCAACCCCGCCGCGAGTCGCGCCAACGCAGCCGACAACCACGACGACCACGGCACCCACGCCCGCTCCCACGGCGACGCGCCGCGATGCGCCTGCGTCGGCAGCGCCGAGCAGCGTTTCCGCGCCGAACGCCGCCGAGCCTTCGCCTTCCGCCACAACCGAAAATCCTGCGTTGCCGCCGCTTGATGCGACAGCGGTCCCGACAGCGCCCACGACCGAGGCCGAGCCTGCCGCAACCGATGAGGCCCCCGCCGTCGCTGCGCCGGCAAGCACCCCGTCGGGGACGCCGCTTTGGGCATGGCTGCTCGCCGCATTGGCTGCCGTTGGCGCGGGCTTCTGGTACTGGCGCCGCCGTGCGGTGGTCGAGGGACCGGCGATCGACGACGTCGAACCGGCGTCGCGGGCGGCAACTACGCCGCCCGCACCGCGTCCCGCCGCGCCTTTGCCGCGCGCCGATGCGCCGGTACCTGCTACGCCCGTCAGTGCACGCCCAGCCGCGCCGCAACCGCCAGTAGGGACACCGGCTCCCCGAACCGAACAGCGCGCGGCGTCGCCGCTCGTCACGCGCGCGACAGGCGAATTGCGCCCGATCGTCGCGATGGCGCTCGACATTCGCAGCATTCGGTTCGCGCCCGATCATGTCGCGGTGGGCTTTGCGATCAATCTGGTCAATCAGGGAACCGTCCCTGCGACCGGTCTGATGGTTCGCCTTGCGCTCAATCAGGGATCTGCGATGCCCGAAGCGGTGCTTTCCCGCTTCTTTGACGGCGCAGGGGGCAGCATATTGCGTGACGATATGACGCTTGCTGTCGGCGTAGGCGAAGAATTGACCACCGAAGTCATGATGCCGCGCGCCGCGATCGAGCCGTTGATGATCGGCGGCAAGCCGATGCTGGTCCCCGTGATTGCGTTCGACATCACCTATCATTGGGATGGCGAGGGTGATGCCTTTGGCCAGAATGCCGGCAGCTTCGTGCTAGGCCGCGAACAGGGCGCAAGCGGTAGCGGCAAGCTTTCGCCCTTGCCGCTCGACCGCGCATCCTATGAGGTCGACCGCCCCGGCGCGCGTTCGACCGCGATCAAGCGTAGCCAATAAGCTGGCCCATTTTGACGCTGCTTTTTTGTTGCAGCGCAGCATCGGCTCGGGCAGGACTGAGCGCGCTTGAAAAAGCGCAGGTGGGGGCATAGGCTGACTATTCCCCGGAAAGATAAGAAGCCACAGCAGGATGGCCGGGCGAGGAACAGGCAAACAGGTTCCCGACTGGCCGCAACAGGAGCATGACATGGACGCCTTGGTCTCAACCGACTGGCTGGAACGCGAACTGGGGGCATCGGACCTGCGGGTCGTCGATGCGACGAAATTCATGGCGGACGCCGGGCGCGATGCACGCGCCGAATATGAGGCAGGGCACATCGCCGGCGCAGTTTTCATGGATCTGGCCGAATTGACCGATCCGTCGAGCGACATCGAAAATATGGCGCCGCAGGCCGAGAAATTTGCCAGCCGCATGCAGTCGCTCGGTCTTGGCGACGGCAGCCGCATCGTGCTTTATGACGACAGCCCCCTCAAGAGTGCGGCGCGCGCATGGTGGCTTTTGAAGCTGTTCGGCGCGCATGACGTCGCGCTCCTCGACGGCGGGCTCGCCAAATGGAAGGCCGAAGGCCGCGCGCTCGAAATGGGCAAGCAGACGCTGCGCCACCGTCACTTCACCGTCTGGCGCGATGCCAAGGCAGTTCGCACCAAGGATCAGATTCTCGCGAACGTCGACAGCGGCGCCGAGCAGGTCGTCGACGCGCGGCCCGCCGCGCGCTTCACTGGCGAGGATCGCGATCCGCGTCCGGGCCTCGCACCGGGCCACATCCCGAACTCGCGCAGCCTGCCGCATAGCGAATTGTTCAACGCCGACGGCACCTGGAAACGGGGCGACGATCTCAAGGCCGCTTTCGACGCTGCCGGAGTCGATCTCGACAAGCCGCTCGTCACGACCTGCGGCAGCGGCATGACCGCGACCGTCGTCGCGTTCGGCGCGCATCTGCTCGGCAAGGAAGATGTTGCGGTCTACGACGGCAGCTGGGTCGAATGGGGCGCCGATCCCGCGACGCCCAAGGCAACCGGCGCGGCCTGAGGTCGCAGCGAGCTTAAAGCGGGGGCGAAGTTTTCGCCCCCGCGCGTAGCGCTGTTTGCCTCACGCAAAGACGCAAAGATGGCAGTTCGGGCACGCGCCATGCGGGCAAGAACTGCCATCTTTGTGTCTTTGTGTGAGATATTTGACCGGCCCGACGTGCAGGCATCATCCTCGGCCACTGGATTTTGCCCCCTGCTGCGCTAACAGGGATGCATGAGCAGCAGCGACGACAACAGCCTCCGCCCCGCAACGAAACTGGTGCAGGGCGGACGACGGCCCGAGTGGACCGGAGATCCCCGGCTCGGTGGCAGTGTCGTCAATCCGCCGGTTTGGCGGGCTTCGACGATCCTTTATGATAATGTTGCCGATCTGAAGGCGCGCGGCCACGCGACGCACGACAAACTTTATTATGGTCGCCGCGGGACGCCAACCGTATGGGCGCTCGCTGATGCCTTGACGCAGATGGAGCCGGGAGCCGAAGGCACTTTGCTCTATCCGTCTGGGGTTGCGGCCAATTCGGCAGGGCTGCTCGCGCTTCTCTCGCCCGGCGATCATCTGCTGATGGTCGATAGCGCTTACGAACCGACGCGCGCCTTCTGCAACGGCATGCTCGCGCGGATGGGAATCGAAACCACCTATTATGATCCGCTCGCCGGCGCGGGAATCGCCGAACTGATCCGGCCCGAAACCAGGCTGATCTTTCTCGAATCGCCGGGCAGCCTGACTTTCGAGGTTCAGGATATTCCCGCAATCGTCGCGGCCGCGCGCGAACGCGACGTGTTGACGATGCTCGACAATACTTGGGCGACGCCCCTGCTACTTCCTGCCATTGCGCACGGCATCGACGTGACGATGATGAGTCTCACCAAATATGTTGGTGGGCATAGCGATGCGATGATGGGTTCGCTCACCGCCAACAAAGCAGTGTGGCCGCGACTTCGGCAGGCGGCATATCAGCTTGGCCAGGCGGTCTCGCCCGATGATTGCGCGCTGATGTTGCGCGGGCTGCGGACGCTCGACGTACGGATGCAGCGGCACGGCGAAAGCGGTCTTGCGGTCGCAAACTGGCTCGCGGGCCGTTCCGAGGTTGGCCGCGTGCTCCATCCGGCGCTTGCCAGCGATCCCGGTCACGCGATCTGGTCGCGCGATTTCGGCGGCACCAGCGGTCTCTTCGGTTTCACGCTCAAGGGCGTCGACGAAGCCGCGCGGACGCGCTTCATCGATGCGCTCGTGCATTTCGGCATCGGGTTCAGCTGGGGCGGCTACGAAAGCCTGGTCGTGCCAAGCGACCCCGCGAGCATCCGCACTGCGACAGGCTGGAGCGATTCGGACCCGCTCGTCCGCCTTTCGATCGGGCTGGAAGATCCGACGGACCTGATCGCCGATCTCGAACGCGGCTTTGCCGCGATGGCGGGATGAGCCGCGTGGACGCGCTGCCCGACGGAGTCGTCCGCACGATCGACGCGCTGAAGGCAATCGGTATCGATGTCGGTTCGTACCGCCTGTCGCTTTACGGGCTGCTGTCGACCGTCGTTGTTGCTGTGCTGCTCTATCTCGCGGTGCGCGTCATCCTGCGCTCGATCAAATGGCTGCTCCGCCGCAACACCCAGATCGATGCGACGCAGCGGCTGCTCGCCGAAAAGCTGATCGCGATTGCGCTGTTCGTTTTTGCGATCCTCTTCGGCATCGACCTGCTCGGTATCGACCTGACCGCGCTCGCGGTGTTTTCAGGCGCTGCGGGCCTTGCGATCGGCTTTGGTTTGCAGAAAACCGTCGGCAATCTGATCGCGGGGATCATCCTGCTGATGGACCGGTCGATCAAGCCCGGCGACATCATCGTCGTCGGCGACGGCAGTTCGATGGGCGGATCGGCGCTCCCCGGCGGGGTGCCGAATGTCGGGCGCGTAGCCAAGATCGGTGTACGCGCGGTCAATGTCATCACCCGCGACGGCAAGAAGCATCTGATCCCGAACGAATTGCTGATGACGCAGCCGGTGGAAAACTGGAGCTATGCAAGCCCCGAGGTGCGCGTGCGGATGCGCATTCCGGTGGGCTATGCCTGCGATCTGCGGCTTGCACAGCGGCTGATCATCGAAACCGCGATGACGAACCCGCGCATTCTCAACGAGCCCGAACCCGCGGTATGGATCACCGCCTTCGGCGAACGCGCGGTCGAGCACGAGCTGCGCTACTGGATTTCGGACCCCGAAGCGGGGCTCGGCAATATTCAGGGTGAAGTGTTTCTGGGGATATGGGACCGCTTCAAGGAAGCCGGAATCGCCATTCCCTATCCGCGACAGGATGTGCGGATTGTCGGGGCGCCGGACGAAGGCCCTGGCACGATCCCATAAACCACATCGTCATTGCGAGAGCCGTAGGCGACGCGGCAATCCAGAGCGGTCCAAGGCCGCCGCTGGATTGCTTCGCTACGCTCGCAACGACGAGCGTCTTTGATTAGAGATTAATAGCCAGTCGCTTTAGCGCGTTCGATGCACTCGACGATGATGCGCTTGGCTTCATTCTCATCGCCCCAACCGTTGAGCTTCGCCCATTTGCCGGGCTCAAGATCCTTATAATGGGTGAAGAAATGCTCGATCTGCTGCAGCACGATCGGCGGCATGTCGGTGTAGCTGGCGACATCGGCATAATAAGGGAAGGTCTTGTTGACCGGGACGCACAGCAGCTTTTCGTCGCCGCCGGCATCGTCTTCCATCATCAGCACGCCGATCGGGCGGCACTTGACCACCGCGCCCGCGACGATCGGCGAGCGCGCGACAACCAGCGCGTCGAGCGGATCGCCATCTTCACCCAGCGTATGCGGCACGAAACCATAGTTGGCGGGATAACGCATCGGCGTGTGCAGGAAGCGGTCGACGAACAGGGCCCCCGATGCCTTGTCGAATTCATATTTCACCGGCTCGCCGCCGATCGGGACTTCGATCAGGACATTCAGGCTGTCGGGCGGGCTGTCGCCGGCG
>JAURVS010000095.1 GCA_030655355.1 Sphingopyxis sp. | reverse complement strand
AGTGCGCGTGGTCGATCCGCTGGCGCTTTCGCCTGAGCTTGCCACCGCGTGGGACCGGCTGGCGGGGGAGGCGAGTGAGCCCAATCCTTTTGCCGAGCGCTGGTGCCTGCAATCGGCGTTGCATCTGCTCGACCCCGAACGCCATGCTAGGCTGCTGCTGGTGCGCGACGGCTGCGACGGCCCGGTGATCGGGATGATGCCGATCGCCGCCGCGGCCCATTATGGCCGGCTGCCGCTCCGCCACGTTACGGGCTGGGCGCATCCCAATCACTTCCTTGGGGTGCCGCTGGTGCGCGCGGGCTTTGAAAGCCTGTTCTGGTCGATCCTGCTCGGTTGGTGCGATGCTGCGCCATGGGCGCACACGCTAGTCCAGGTGCCGCGCCTCACCGAGGACGGGCCGCTGCACCGCGCTTTGGTCGAAGTCGCGCGGGTGCGCGGCGGCGAAGCCGAAACCGTGCATCGCGAGGAACGCGCGCTGCTCGAAAGCAGCCTGTCCCCGGAGGACTATTGGGATGCTGCAGTACGCCCTAAAAAGCGCAAGGAATTGCGCCGGCAGGCCAATCGCCTCGCCGAACAGGGCGCGGTCCAATTTCGTCGCTGGAAGGCGGGCGAGCCGATCGAACCCTGGATCGACGCTTTCCTCGATCTGGAGGCGCGCGGATGGAAGGGGCGCGCCGGATCGGCGCTCGCGAGCCACAGCGACACGGAAGCGTGGTTCCGCGCGATCCTGACCGCGGCGGGCGAGGCGGGCAAGCTCGACATGCGCGCGCTCGACCTCGACGAACGCCCGCTCGCGATGCTGATCAATTTCCTCGCGCCGCCGGGCGGCTTTTCGTTCAAGACCGCGTTCGACGAAGATTATGCCCGCTTCTCGCCGGGGGTGTTGTTGCAACAGGTCAATCTCGACCTGCTCGACGATCCGCATATCGCTTGGGTCGATAGCTGCGCGGCGCCGGGCCATCCGATGATCGACAGCGTCTGGCGCGAGCGTCGCGCGCTTGTCTGGGTCAATGTGCCGTTGTCGGCGGTGCCCGATCGGCTTCGCTTTGGTTTGCTGACCAAGGCCGAGCGCCTGTGGCGTCGCTGGAAAGGCGGTGCGGCGCTCGAGAAGGAAATGGAAAGCCCGTCATGACCGCCCACCAGCCGATCATTCGGCCCGTTTTCACGCCCGAAACACTGGAGCGAATAGCGGCGCTTTATCCGTTGCAGGCCGGGTTGCTCCATCATCATCTGCCCGACCATCCCCTGCTGTCGCTGGAGGCGCTGGCGCAGCTTGGCGAAGGCATGCCCGCCAGCGAAGTCGAATATAATCCGGGCAATGTGCCGATCGGCATCCGCCCCGAAGATGTGCCGAGCAACGGCTTGTCGATCGGCGAGACGATCCGCGGCATCGAAAGTAACGGCAGTTGGGCGGTGCTCAAGAATATCGAAAACGCCGAAGCCTATCGCGTGCTGCTGATGGATCTGCTCGGCGAATTGAAGCCGGTCGTCGAGCCGCGCACCGGCGCGATGCTGACGCCGCAGGGTTTCATCTTCATCTCGTCACCGGGATCGATCACGCCGTTTCATTTCGATCCCGAGCATAACATCCTGCTGCAGCTCAAGGGGCAGAAGGTGATGAACGTCTGGCCTGCGGGCGATGAGCGCTTTGCTCACCGCCGCGAGCATGAGCGTTACCACACCGGCGGTCACCGCAATCTGCCTTGGGAAGACTCGTATCGCGAGGGCGCGCAGCAGGTACCACTTGGCCCCTGCGACGCCGTGCTGATGCCGGTGATGGCGCCGCATTTCGTCGCCAATGGTGACGCGCCGTCGATCTCGTTGTCGATTACCTGGCGCAGCGAATGGAGCTATCGCGAATCCGAGGCGCATGCCGCCAATGCGGCGCTGCGCCGTGTGGGGCTCGATCCCGCAATGCCGCCACGTTGGCCGAGCTATGCGTGGGTAAAAACCGTCGGCTGGCGGATTGTCCGGCGGCTGAAGCTCGTGTCCTGAAATCGCCTGTGACAGATTGCTTTCAATTGGCGCAAATTGGCGTTATGGGCGCGCATCCTTGAATATCGAGCCCATAGAGGACTGATGGCGAAAGAAGAACTTCTGGAAATGCGCGGCCAAGTGGTCGAACTGCTGCCTAACGCGATGTTTCGCGTGAAACTGGAAAATGATCACGAGATTCTGGGCCACACGGCCGGAAAGATGCGCAAGAACCGCATCCGCGTGCTCGTTGGCGACGAAGTGCTCGTCGAACTGACTCCCTATGACCTGACCAAGGGTCGGATCACCTATCGCTTCAAGTGAGCGGCGCGGCGAACATTCCCGCGCCGACGCCGGCCCTTGTGCTGGCGTCTTCCTCGCCGCGTCGGCGTGAACTGCTGG
>JAURVS010000088.1 GCA_030655355.1 Sphingopyxis sp. | reverse complement strand
CGGTTGTCGGCGGCGCCAAGGTGTCGAGCAAGATCGACGTGCTGCGCAATCTGGTCGGCAAGGTCGATCATCTGATCATCGGCGGCGGCATGGCGAACACTTTCCTCGCCGCGCGCGGAGTCGATGTCGGGAAGTCGCTGTGCGAGCATGATCTGGTCGACACCGCCAATGCTATCTTCGACGCCGCCGACAGCGCGGGCTGCACAATCCATCTGCCCTATGACGTCGTGGTGTCGAAGCAATTCGCGCCCAACCCGCCGACGCGCACGGTCAATGTCCATGAAGTCGCTGCCGACGAGATGATCCTCGATGTCGGGCCGGCCGCGACCGAAGCGCTCGCCGACGTCCTCAAAAATTGCCGCACGCTCGTGTGGAACGGTCCGCTCGGCGCATTCGAGACGCCGCCGTTCGACACCGCCACCGTCGCGCTCGCGAAGACCGCTGCCGCATTGACTCGCGAAGGATCGCTGATCTCGGTCGCGGGTGGCGGCGATACTGTCGCGGCGCTCAACCACGCGGGCGTCGCAGCCGACTTCACTTTCGTTTCGACCGCCGGCGGCGCCTTCCTTGAATGGATGGAAGGCAAGCCGTTGCCGGGTGTCGACGCCCTTAAATCCTGATTTCACCGCATTGCGCCCCGCCTGCGGGGCCGCTATGCGCGCCGCCACATACGTATGCAAATATCGGAGACGTTATGACGACCGCGAACGCCGCAATGCTCGAACAGATCAAATCGGGGCAGGGTTTTATTGCCGCGCTCGACCAGAGCGGCGGCTCGACGCCGAAGGCCTTGAAAGGCTATGGCATCGAAGCGGACGCCTTTTCGAACGATGAGGAAATGTTCGGCCTGATCCACGACATGCGCAGCCGCATCGTCACCGCCCCCTGCTTCAATGGCGAGAAGGTGATCGGCGCAATCCTGTTCGAACGGACGATGGACGGCGATGCGGGCGGCAAGCCGGTACCGGCGCTGCTCTGGGAACGCGGCGTGGTTCCGTTCCTCAAGGTCGACAAGGGCCTCGAAGACGAAGCCGATGGCGTCCAGTTGATGAAACCCAACCCCGGTCTTGACGAACTCTGCGAACGTGCGGTCGCCAAGGGCGTGTTCGGCACCAAGATGCGCAGCGTCGTCAACCTCGCCAATGCGGTAGGCGTCAAGGCGATCGTCGAACAGCAGTTCGCTGAAGCCGCGCGCATCGCATCGCACGGGCTGGTTCCGATCATCGAACCCGAAGTGAACATCAAAAGCGCCGAGCGCGATGGCGCCGATCGTCTGCTTTTGAACGAGCTTCTCGCGGCGCTCGACGCATGGACCGGCGCCCCGGTGATGCTGAAGCTCTCACTGCCGACCGAAGCCAATCTGTTCTCGCCGCTGGTTGATCACCCGAAGGTTCTCCGGGTCGTCGCGCTGTCGGGCGGCTTTGCTCGCGCCGAAGCGTGCGTCGAACTCGCTAAGAACCCCGGCATCATCGCCAGCTTCAGCCGCGCGCTGCTGGAAGATCTCCGCCATCAGATGAGCGACGAAGATTTTAACACGTCGCTCGGCGGCGCGATCAACGATATTCACGCGGCCTCTGTGGCCTAGGTGATGGGAGAGCGGTGGCAAGCCGTTGACGACTATATCGCCGCAAAATTGCTCGGCGATGACGACGTGCTTGCCGCCACCCTCACTAACAATGAAGCACAGGGCCTGCCGCCGATCAACGTGTCGGCGGCGCAGGGCAAGATGCTCTTCCTACTTGCGCAGATGGCCGGAGCCAGGCGCATTCTCGAAGTCGGGACGCTGGGTGGTTATTCGACGATCTGGCTGGCGCGTGCGCTACCCGACGGCGGCGGCCTCGTGACGCTTGAACTCGAACCATATCATGCGGAGGTCGCGCGCGAAAATCTTGAGCGCGCGGGCGTATCGGACAAAGTCGATATACGCATTGGCCCGGCAGCGGCGAGCCTCGCCGCCATGACCGGCGATGCACCGTTCGATTTCGTCTTCATCGACGCCGACAAGCAGAGCAATTCGCTCTACGTCGCCGAGGCGATCCGACTAGGCCGCCCCGGTACGACGATCATCGTCGACAATGTCGTTCGCGAGGGCGGGGTGCTTGATGCGGGGAGCGACGACGATCGCATCATCGGGACGCGCGCACTGTTCGACATGCTCGCCGCCGACCCGCGACTCGATGCGAGCGCAGTCCAGACCGTCGGCGCCAAGGGGTGGGACGGTTTTATCCTCGCGAGGGTGCTTTAATATCCGCCCGCGAAGCGGAACGAGAAGCGATAATCTTCGGGCTTCAGCTGCACATTGGTCATTTTATCGGGACGAACCGATTCGAGCGTAATGCTGCCGTCGGCGATCGGCGTCGATTCGCCCAGCGTGACTTCAAACGGCTGTTTTTCGCCATTGCCGCGGATCCACACCATCTTCACGCGCACGCGGCCCGCCCAGACGCAGCGCGCGTTCATCGGGCAGCGGCTGTCTTCGAGAACTTCTATCGGC
>JAURVS010000084.1 GCA_030655355.1 Sphingopyxis sp. | reverse complement strand
CATCTCGGTTTCGCCGCCGTCGATGCCCGAAACGTGCTTCCCGATTTCCATGTCGCGATGGCTTTGCTCGGCAGCGATGCGGTCGAAACCTTGCTCCTCGCACCGATGCCCTGCACACAAATTTCAGAGCATGAAGCAATTCTTCTTGGACTTTGGCGCGATTTTTCGCTGGGAGACGCGGCGAACGCACACGCGACGCTGACTCTGTTCGCCGATGCGGACAGCGTCGCTCCGATCGCCAATGCGATGGGGGCTGCGGCAGGCCAATTGGTCGTCGCAGGGTTCGATATGCCGGATTTGTCCGCCGGCACAATGACACACCAGGAAAGTTCAAAGTGATGAGTGACCGTATTGCCGAAGCCGCCAAGCTGGCTCCCTCCGCCTCGCTGACCGTTGAGGAGGTGCGTTCGGTGCGCCATTGGAACGAACATTTGTTCAGCTTCACGATCACGCGTCCGCCCAGCTTCCGCTTCCGGTCAGGCGAGTTCGTGATGATCGGCCTGCCCGGTGAAGGGCGCCCGTTGCTCCGCGCCTATTCGATCGCCAGCCCCGCCTACGCCGACGAGCTTGAATTTTTGTCGATCAAGGTGCCTGATGGCCCGCTGACCTCGCGGCTTCAGAAGATCCAGCCGGGCGACCCGGTCTATCTCGGTCGTAAGCCGACGGGGACGCTCGTCGCCGACGCCTTGTTGCCGGGGCAGCGGTTGTTCCTGCTGTCGACTGGAACGGGTCTAGCGCCGTTCCTGAGCCTCGCGCGCGATCCCGACATCTATGAGCGTTTCAGCCAGATCCAGCTCGTCCACTGCGTACGGCAGGTCAGCGACCTCGCCTTCCGCGACGAGCTGGAAAGCCAGCTTGCGGGTGATCCGCTGGTTCAGGATCAGGCATTGCTGCAATTCCACTATCTGCCGACGGTGACGCGTCAGCCGTTCCGCACCGAGGGGCGCATCGATGCGCTGATCGAGAGCGGCAGCCTGTTTGGCCATCCGCTGACCGGACCCGTGCATTTCGACCCCGCGATCGACCGCATCATGATGTGCGGCAGCATGGCGATGATCCGCGAACTCGAAACCTATTTCGAAGGGTTGGGGTTCAAGGAAGGCTCGAACGCCGCGCCCGGCGATTTTGTGATCGAGCGCGCGTTCGTCGGTTAGGGCTTGTCGGCGTAAGCCTTCACCAGATCGAACATATAATCACGGCCGACATAGACCGAGCGGACTTCCATCCGCTCGTTCAGGCCGTGCGCCCCATTGCCGTCGGGGTCACCCCACATGCCGGGAATGCCATAGGTGGGGATACCAGCTGCGCCGAGGAAGGTCGCGTCGGTATAACCATTGGCCATCGACGGAATGACCTTCAGCCCCGGCCAATATTTGTCGACGAGCTTCTGCATCGGGCCGATGATCTTCGGGTCGAGCGGCGGCGCGGGCGGGGCGGGGCGTTTGGGCGCGAGCTGCGTGATCGTGACGCCGGGGTCGCCGATCACCTTGGCGAGTTCATCCTTGATCGATTCGATGCTGTGGCCGGGGAAGATGCGGCAATTTATGTTTGCGCCGGCGCGTTGCGGCAAAGCGTTCGGCGCGTGCCCGCCATCGAGCAGGGTCGCGACGCAGGTGGTCCGAAGATTGCTGTGGAGGAACGGGTCCTTGTTGACGATCGCCTCGGCCGACTTGTCCGCAAGATTCTTTGCGAGCGCGACCATCGCCTTGCCGGTCTCGTCGCCGCGCGCCGCGCCGGCTTCGGCAAAGAAGCGCCGCGTCGTGTCGGTCATCTCGACCGGGAAATCATAATCCGCGATTCGGGTGAGGGCGCGCGACAGCTCGTAAATCGCATTGTCAGGCACCGGCGCCGAGCTGTGGCCGCCAGGGTTGCGCGTTTCGAGCCGGAAATTGGCGAAGGTCTTTTCGCCGACCTGCACCGACTGGCCGATCACCTTGCCTTTGCCGTCGCTGTCGCCGCCGCCGCCTTCGTTGAGCGCAAACTCGGCGTCGATCAGGTCGCGCTTGTTCGCCGCGAGCCATTCGATTCCGTTGAAGGCGCCATTGGTTTCCTCGCCGCAGGTCAGCGCGATTTTGACGGTGCGCTTTGGCTTATATCCCTGCTGCTGAAAGCGGGCCAGCGTGTCGACCCACACCGCTGCCTGTGATTTGATGTCGGCGGTGCCGCGGCCGTAAAAATAGCCATTCTCTTCGACCATCACGAACGGATCGCGCTCCCAATCCTCGCGCTTCGCCTCGACGACGTCGATGTGCGCGATCAGCAAAATCGGTTTCGCGGTCTTTGACGTGCCTGGATAGACCGCGACAAGACCACCTTCCTTGGGCTTTTCGGGGATAGCAAACAATGTCAGTTGACTGTCGGGCATGCCCGCCGCCCTCAGCCGCGCCGCCATGCGTTCGGCGGCGAGCGTGCAACTGCCCGACGACAATGTCGTGTTCGTTTCGACCAGCTCCTTGTAGATTTCGCGGAAAGCGAGCTGATCGGCGCGCGGCTGCGTCTCGGCAGCGATCGCGGGCGCCGCGAACAGCAAAGCGGACGTCAGCAGCGCAGGCAGCATTCTCATCTATTTATTCCCCATTCCGTCGCGCGAAAGGGAGCAGAAAGACCGACCGACCGCAACCCCGCGATGCGGCCCCTTGCGCTGCGACAGGCTTTCGCGCAATTCGGGAGGGCAAGGGGAGAAGAGCAAGCGTGACGAGAATTGATGACGACCCGCCGGGGTTGGTGGCGCGCGCCGTCCGCCGCCTGCTGCTGTTGCTGTACCGGATGCGCGGATGGAAAGCGGTCGGCGAAGTGCCCGAACCGCGGCGCTTCGTGTTGATTGCCGCGCCGCACACGAGCAACTGGGATTTTGTCAATTTCCTCGGGCTGACTGCCGACCTCAAGATCCGGCCCTTTTTCATGGCAAAGCTATCGCTGTTCCGCTGGCCGATCGGCGGCTTCATTCGTCAGATGGGCGGCGTCCCGGTCGATCGGCGCGGCGGCGGCAATGTCGTGCAGCAGACGGTCGAGGAATTTGCGCGGCGCACCGAATTCATGCTGACCGTCGCGCCCGAAGGGACGCGCGGCAAGGCGACGAAATGGCGTACCGGCTTTTACCAGATTGCGCTCGCTGCGAAGGTGCCGCTCGTCGTCGGCTTCATGGATTATCGGACGAAGACCGGCGGGCTTGGCCCGATGATCTGGCCGACAGGCGATTTTCGCGCCGACATGATGAAGCTATTTGAGGTATATAAGGGCTGCACCGCGCGATTCCCCGAGCGCCAAGCGCGCTCGATCGATGATATTGTCGGTGTCGATGAAGTACCGGACATGCGCGCATGAGTGACGCCCTATTGCTGCTTGCGACCAATTTCGCCGGACTGCTCGGCGTGATCCTGTTCCTGTGGGGTCTGTCGGTCGTGATCCGCGATGTGTCGTTCATCGACGCCTTCTGGGCATTCGGCATGGTGTTGCTCGCTTGGGGAACGGCCTGGCGGGTCGGCGTCGCGGCATCGCACGCCAAGCTATTGCTGGGCCTCACCACATTGTGGGGACTGCGGCTGGCGATCCATCTGACGATCCGCTGGGCCAGCCATGGCGAAGACCCGCGTTACAAGAAGATTCTCGCGCACACGATGGAGCGGAAGAAATGGGGCTGGGCGACAGCCGCTTTGCTGACCGTCTTTCTGACGCAGGCGCCTTTGCTGTTCATCACCTGCCTGCCTGCACAAATCGGCATCTGGGCTAGCGCAGGCGACCCCGCGGTCGGCATTGGCGCGCTCGGATGGATTGGCGCCATCGCAGCGCTGGTGGGGATCGCATTCGAAAGTATCGGCGACGCGCAACTCGATGCATTCCGCAAGAATCCTGCGAACAAGGGCCGAGTGCTCGACACCGGGCTGTGGCGGTATACGCGGCATCCCAATTATTTCGGTGATGCGCTGACCTGGTGGGGAATCTGGCTGGTCGTCGCCGATCTTGGCTGGGCGCCCGCGCTGGCGAGCATCGTCGGTCCGGTCTTCCTGACCTTCACGCTCACCAAATGGTCGGGCAAGGCGTTGCTCGAAAAGGGGCTGCACAAGACGCGGCCGCAATATGCCGACTATGTCGCGCGCACCTCAGGATTCATCCCGTGGCCGCCAAAGACCAAGGCTTAGGAAATGACGCGACGGCGGCCGACGTCAGCGCGCTCGGCGATGCGCCGCGCATACGTGCGATCCTGACCGCCGCCGCATGCGAAGGCCGCAGCGTCAGCTATTCCGAACTGCTCGGTGATCTCGGCTTCCGCTTTACGCGCCCCAAGATGCGCGCGGTGTGCCGGACGCTCGAGGAAGTCGACCGGCTGTGCGCGCTCGACGGCGAGCCCGACCTTGCAGTGCTGCTGGTGCGCGAAAGCGACCGCCTGCCGGGACAGGGCTGGTGGGTCGGCGGGACAGCGTTGCTGCTGGGGTATGACGGGCCGTGGGAAGGCGCCGCGGCGGCGCGGTTTATTCGCGAGCAGCAGCAATTGGCGTTCGATTATTGGGATGGGCGGTAGGGGAGAGCTTATTTCATCGTCACCCCGGACTTGACCGGGGGTCCCGATCGACATCGCAGGCCGATGCCGCGAAAAAAAGGGGGATTCCGGATCAAGTCCGGGATGATGAGGGAAATAACCGCAGCGGTCTTCTGCCAAAGCCTATTTCTTCAACCCGATCTCGCGCAGCCTTTGTTGCAGATAGTCATCGGCGGTGATCGGCGTCGGATAGAGATTGGGGTGCGACGCATCGACGCAGCTTTCGAGCGTTTCGATCGGATAGTCCGAACGGAAATGCAGGAAGAAGGGCATCGAATAGCGCGCAACGCTGGCGCGG
>JAURVS010000056.1 GCA_030655355.1 Sphingopyxis sp. | reverse complement strand
GCGGATGATCGGGCTGACCTTCGAAGGGCGCTTCTGACGTATCGGGCGGATGGCGCGGGGGGTATGCGCCATCCGCCGGACGTTCCCGGCCGCCACTGCGGCCGGGGGAGGGGTCACTTGGTCGTGTAGCCGCCGTTGACGAGGATCGTCTGGCCGGTCATCCACCAGCCGTCGGACACCAGCATGCGGATCCACGGCACGATATCGGCAATGTCGGTGAGCCCGGTCTTGGTGAAGCCAGAGAGCGCGGCGGCTGTTTTGTGATAGGCCTGCGCATCCTCTCCCTCGGCGGGATAAAAGAAGGGCGTGTCCATCGGACCCGGGCCGATCGCGGTCACCGAAATGCCGCGCTCGCCAAATTCCTTCGATGCGGCGCGGGTGAAATGCTCGACGGGCGCCTTCGTCCCCGCATAGGCGGCATAGAAGGGCGTGTAAGCCCCGAGCAGCGACGTCACGAGCGTGCAAATCTTGCCATTGTCGTTGAGGTGGCGGCCCGCTTCCTTGAGGAAGAAGAAGGCGGTCTTCGAATTGACCGCGGTCATCTCGTCATATTCCGCCTCGCTGATCTCGGTGAAAGGCTTTTTCAGTACCTTGCCGACGGTGTTGATCGCGATGTCGGGACGCCCGATCGCGGCGATCGTGTCGGCAAACAGCTTCTCCATCGCACCCGCCGAAGTGAGGTCGGCCTGAAAGGCGACCGCTTCAGCCCCCGCGGCACGGATCGCGGCGAGCGTCTCTTCGGTTTCAGCCGCCGAGGCCGGGCTGTTATAGTGCACCGCAATCGCTTTCGCGCCCTGAGCGGCGAGGTCGCGCGCGATCAGGCCGCCGAGATTCTTGCCGCCACCGGCGATGAGGACGGTTTTTCCCTTGATGCTATGGTCGGTCATTCCAGTCTCCTTTGGGTGTGTTTCCCGGCCGATAGGCAGCTTTGATCTTGCCCGCTTTCCAATTCCGGCGCAGCGTTGGGTTTCGACGCGAATGAGTCGTGGGGACGCGCGAGGTGGTGATTGACCGAAGCCGATATGGTCTGGGATGGCATAAGGCAGCGATCGGAGCGCGACGTTGTCGCACGGCATCAGGCGCAGATCGGCCAGCTCGCGATGCTTTTCGCCACCGAGAATCTTGAGGCGCCGACCGACTGGGCGTTCGAGGAGGATCATCACATCATCGTCGTCCATCTCGGCGGTCGGCTTGACCGGATGGAATGTGAATTTTCGGTCGGACCGTCAGGCAACGCGCTGCCATCGCGCGGCGATGTCTGGATGATCCCGGCGGCGTGCCGCTATGCCGCGTTGGCGCAGGGCGAACGCGCCGAGTTTGTCGAACTGAGCGTGCCGACCGCGCTCCTCGCTGATGCGCCGCTGACCGCGCGCGTGCAGCATCGCGACCCATTTCTGTTTGGTGCCGCGGCGCGATTGGCAGAGTTGATGCGCGGCCCCGGTGACGATCTGTCATCGATGGCGTTACACGCGGCTGGCGATGCGTTGGAGCGCCATCTGGGGCAATAATATGGGCATGAGGCCGCGGTGCGGCGGCGGGGTCAGCTGTCGGCGTCGGACCGCAACCGGCTGGTCTATGCGATCCGCGGCCAGCTCGACGCGCAGCACAGCCTCGATGCGCTGGCGCTGCTCGTTGGCATGGATGTGCGCCGCTTTACCGGCGCCTTTCATGACGCGTTCGGCGTGTCGCCCTGGCAATATGTGATGCGCGCGCGGCTCGATGAAGCGGCGCGGCTGCTGCGGCATGGCACCGCGCCGGTGACGGACGTTGCGCTCGCCACCGGGTTTGCGACGCCGAGTCATTTTGCGACGGCCTTTTCGCGACGTTTCGGCGTGCCGCCGTCGCGTTACCGTGCGGCGGCATCCTAAGCCGATCTAGAAATCGGGGAGCGACTGGTTCGCGAAGCCCCAGCCTTTGAGGTCGGCGCTCGCGGCATGTTCTAGCAATGTCTCGCCGTCCTTGATCGTCCATTGCCCGGCCTTTTTGACATCGGCGAGCGCGTCCCATCCGACCGGCACCGCGACGGGGGCATTTTCGCGCGCGCGCGCCGACCAGGGCATCACTGCGGTGCTGCCGCGCTGGTTGCGCAGCCAGTCGATAAAGATCTTTCCCTTGCGCTTCGCCTTGCTCATCGTCGCGACGAAGCGGTCGGGTTCGGCAAGGCTCAGCGCCTCGGCAAAGCGTTTCGAGAAATCCTTGTGCGCCTCCCAGCTATGCCCCGGATCGAGCGGGACGACGACATGCACACCCTTGCCGCCCGACAGCATCGCGAAGCTGACGAGGCCGATGTCGGCGAGCTGGCGGCGAATATCGAGCGCCGCCTTTTTGACATCCTCGAAATTGAGTCCCTCGTCGGGGTCGAGGTCGAACACCATACGGTCGGGCTTTTCGAGTGCATCGACATGGCTGCCCCAGCCGTGAAACTCGATCGTTCCCATCTGGACGCACGCGAGCAGGCCGTCGGCATCCTCGACATAGAGATAATCTTCGTGCCCGCCGTCTTTCTCGCGGATCGGGACGTGCAGCACATGGTCGCCGAACGATCCCGAATCATGTTTCTGGAAGAAGCATTTTTTCGCACGCCCCTGCGGACAGCGGACGAGGCTGATCGGGCGGCGCGCGCTGTGGGGGAGCATCACAGGGGCGATCGCGGCATAATAATCGGCGAGGTCACCCTTGGTCGCCTTGGTCTCGGGAAAGAGGATGCGGTCGCGGCTGCTGATCGCGATGTCGCTGGTCGGCTTGGGCGCGGGTTGCTGCTTTTCGGGACTCACGGCCTTCGCCTCCTTGTCCGCCCGCAACCCGAGAAAGCTCGCATGGCGCACCGAGCCGCTTGCGGTAAATTCGGCAAAGGCGATTTCGGCGACGAGATCGGGTTTGAGCCAGTGGACCTTGCGCGCCGACGCGGGATCGACGTCGAGCGGAGCGGTCTGGCGTTCGAGTCTTGCAAATTTCTTCGCGAGGTCGGCCATGGTGTCGGCGTCGAAGCCGGTGCCTACATTGCCTTTATAGGCGAGCGTGTCGCCCTCGCGCTGTGCGAGCAGAAGCGAGGCGAAGGGGCGCGCCTTTGTCGTGGACGGGTTCCAGCCGACGATGACAAATTCCTGCCGCCGCGTGCATTTGACCTTCACCCAATTTTTCGACCGGCGCCCCGAATAGGCGGCATCGGCGCGCTTCGAGATGATGCCTTCCTGTCCGGCGCTGCACATCGCCCCATAAAGTTTTTCGCCCGCGCCGATGATATGATCGGCGACCGCAACCGGCGGAGCGGCGCCGCGCAGCAGCGCCTCGAGCCTTTCCTTGCGTTCAAGATTTCCCAGCGCCGCAAGGCTTTTGCCGTCAAGTTCGAGCAGGTCGAAGGCGAAAAAATGGAGCGCAGTCTTTTCGTCCTGCGCGCCATGACCGCGTTTGAGGACGGCTTGCAGCGACGAGAAATCGGGGTTGCCGTCCTTGCCATAAGCGATGATTTCGCCGTCGATCAGGCAGGGCGGCAGGTCGAGCGCGGCGACGTGGCGGACGAGCGGGGCGAATTTGTTGGTCCAGTCGAGGCCGCTGCGCGTATAGACGCGCACGTCGCTGCCCGACGCGGCAATTTCGGCGCGATAGCCGTCATATTTGATCTCGTGGAACCAGCCATTGCCGACGGGGACGGCATCGACGAGCGTCGCGAGCTGGAGCGGACGGAATTTCGGCGGCTTGATGGCGGCCTTGGGCTTGGCGACCTTTTTATTATGCGCGGCTGCGTCGACCATCTTCTTGGTGAAAGCCGCGCCTTTGGCGCCTTTTAGCGATTGCTCGCCGCCGTCGTCGCCTGCGATCTCGGCCATCGTGCGGCCGGTGAGGATGCTCGTCAGCTCGCGCCCGACCAGATCGTCGGTGCCGCCAGCGAACGCGTCGTCGACTTTGCGGAGCAGCCAGTTCTCGCGCTTTTCGCCGGGGCGTGGTTTCATGCGGACGAGCAGCCATTCGCCCTTCATGCGTTCACCGTCGAGCGTGAAATGGAGATGGCCCTTGTCGATATCCTTGGCGCTCTTGCCTTCGATGGGTTGCCAAGTGCCGCGATCCCACAGCATCACCGTGCCGCCGCCATATTCGCCCCTGGGTATGCCGCCTTCGAAATCGGCATAGCTCATCGGATGATCTTCGGTGCGGACCGCGAGGCGCTTGTCAGCGGGATCGGCGCTCGGGCCTTTGGTCACCGCCCAGCTTTTTAGCACGCCATCGACCTCGATGCGGAAGTCGTAATGAAGACGCGTTGCGTCATGCTTCTGGACGATAAAGCGGTTGTCTGCGCCCTTGGCGACCTTGCCCGCAGGCTCGGGGGTCAGCGCGAAGTCGCGCTTGGCATTATATTGGGCAAGCGGATCGGCGCGCTTCGCCATATCAGGCGCGCTTGCGTGCGGCGGGCTTTTTGGCGGGCGTTTTCTTTGCCGGAGCCGTCTTCGCGTCGGCAGGCTTCTTGCCGTCGACCGAGGCCTTGAGCGCCGCCATCAAGTCGATGACGTTCGAGCCGCGGCCGCTGTCGGCGGGTTCTTCGACATCTTCGAGGACGCGCTTGCCCTTGGCCTTCGCCTTCTTTGCGATCACGCGCTTCAGCGCGTCGATATAGTGATTATGATAATCGCCTGCGTCGAACGCGCCCGATTTCTTGCCGATCAGCGTTTCGGCAAGGTCGAGCAGATCGGCATCGGGTTTGTCATTGCCGACATCGCGGAAATAATTCGCCGCCTTGTTCACTTCGTCGGCGTAGCGCAGCACTTCGAGGACGAGACCGCGGCCGCAGGGGCGCAGCGCGACAAGCTGTTCCTGACCGCGCAGCGAGAGCTGGCCGAGCCCGACCTTCTTGGTGCGTTTGAGCGCTTCGCGCAGCACGATATACGCTTCTTCGGCGAGTTCGTCGGCGGGGACGACATAATAGGGCTTGGTATAATAAAGGACATCGATCGCGTCGGTGTCGACGAACTGGACGAGTTCGAGCGTGCGCTTGCTCTCGAGCTTGACCGCCTCAATCTCCTCTTCGTCGAGCAGCACATAATTGCCCTTCGACAGTTCGAAGCCTTTGACGATCTCATCATGATCGACCGCGCCGATACCTGGCACGACCTTTTCATATTTGATCGGCTTGCCGCTCGGTTCGTGGATCTGGCGAAATGTCACCGCCGCGCCCGATTTGGTTGCCGTATAGATTTCGACCGGGATCGAGACCAGCGCGAGCCGTATCTGTCCCTTCCAATATGCACGTGCCGCCATCGGTTTTCCCTTCCGCTGCCCGAGTCACAATGATCGGCGTCGCGGCGGGTTCCCCGACAAAGGGCGTCAGTAGAGATTGTCCTTATAATCCTTGTCGAGCCCGCGCTGCATCAGGCCGGGAACCGATACAAAGGCGCCGGCAATCCGCGCGCCGAGTCCCTTGTCCTTGTTGAGCCGCACATGCTCGGCGAACATCTTCGCGGGCTTGATATCGGCGGGTGCCGCAGCCGATGGCCAGAGGCGCGCGCGAGCGAGCGCGGCGCTCGGCCGGATTATGACGTTGAGGTCGTCGACGCGCGTCGCGAGCAGCGGCACCTTGCCCTGCACCGCAAAGGTCGCGCGCGCCGTTTCGTCGTCGGTGAGCATCGCCGCGCCGCGGACGATCGCGACGTGCGGCGAGCCGGGGATGAGCAGCGCCGCGGCAACATGCGGCTGCACGATCAGATTGCGGAAGCTGTCGGTTCGCCGGTTGCCGGGGCGGTCGGCGAACCAGAGCTGATCGCCTTCGATATGTGTCATCGCGCCCGCGGGGTCGCCCTTGGGGCTGAGGTCGGCGGCGCCGCCGGCGTCCATCGTCGCCAGCGCCATGAAGGCGGCAGCGGCGGCAAAGGCTTCGGGCGTCGCGGGGGCGGCATCGTTGGGCGCCGCGGTCCAGAAGCCCGAGCGGATCAGCGCTTTGGCGCAATGGACATAGCATTCCTCGACCGCGACCTGCACGCTGTCGTCCGCCACACGCGCGACGCGGCCGTTGATGCGGAGCGTCTCGCCGATGCCGGGGACGAGGAAGAGCGCGCCGAAGCTTGCGCCCGCAACAGCAAGCGCAGGATCATCGAGCGCCGTGCGCGGGACCCGGAGCGTGGCGGCATCGGCAGTGGCGAAACCGGGCTCGCCGCCGCCGAGCGTGATCGTCATCGCACAGGCTTCGCCAAAACCGGCGAACATGAGCGGCGACGCCGCGAGCCAGCGCCGCGCGGTCGCATCGACATGATCGATGACCTTGAGGCTGACCGCCGGGGGCGCTTTGCCGAGAATGGCTTCAAGACCAGCGATGCTGTCGATGTCGCTCATGTCATCCGGGCTCCGTCAGAATTCGATCGATGCCGATGCCTTGAAGGTGCGCGGGCCGCCCTGGAGCAGCTTTGAGCCGAACGCGCTGAACGCGTTGTAGGCCGAGGCCCAATAGCGTTTGTCCGCGACATTATCGACGTTGAAGCGCAGCGTCAGCGGGGTGTCGCCGACCAACGCGACATAGCGCGCGCCAAGGTCGAAGCGGGTCCAGCTATCCAGTTCGAGCGTGTTCGCGGCGTCGACCGCCTGCTTCCCGGTGTAAACGACGCGGCCGACGAAGGTCAGCGCGGGCAGGAAGGGAAGGTCCCACTCGACATTGGCGTTCGCCAGCACGTCGGGCACGCCGATCGCATCCTTGCCTTCGTTTAGCCCGCCCGCCGTGCGGCGCAGCTTGGCATCGTTGAAGGTCAGGCCGGTGATGATCCGCAGGCCCGGGGTCGGTTCGCCATCGAGCGTAATCTCGACGCCGCGGTTCCGCTGCACACCGTAATTG
>JAURVS010000052.1 GCA_030655355.1 Sphingopyxis sp. | reverse complement strand
GGTGACGGGCAGGCCGGTCGCGTCCTTGAGCAGTTCGTCAAGTTCGGCGATCAGCGCGCCGCCGCCGGTCAAGACGATGCCTTGATCGACGATGTCGGCCGCGAGTTCAGGCGCGGTATTTTCGAGCGCGATGCGCACGCCTTCGACGATCGTGCCGATCGGTTCGGACAGCGCTTCGGCGATCTGCGCCTGGTTGATCGAGATTTCCTTCGGCACGCCGTTCACAAGGTCGCGGCCCTTGATGTGAATCGTCAGACCAACGCCGTCGGCGGGGATGCGGGCGATGCCAAAATCCTTCTTGATCCGCTCGGCAGTGGCTTCGCCGATAAGCAGATTATGGTGACGGCGAACGTAGGAAACGATCGCTTCGTCCATCTTGTCGCCGCCTGCGCGAACCGACGTGGTGTAGGCCAGACCGCGGAGCGACAGCACTGCGACTTCGGTCGTGCCCCCGCCGATGTCGACGACCATCGAACCGATCGGTTCGGTGACGGGCATGTCGGCGCCGATTGCGGCCGCCATCGGCTCTTCGATCAGCCACACTTCGCTCGCGCCTGCGTTCGACGCGGCGTCGCGAATCGCACGGCGCTCGACGCTGGTCGATCCCGAGGGAACGCAGATGACGATTTCAGGGCTGCGGAACGCGTTGGGCTTGCCGCCGTGCACCTTGGTGATGAAGTGCTTGATCATCTGTTCGGCGACATCGATGTCGGCAATCACGCCGTCACGCAGCGGGCGAATCGCCTCGATGCTGTCGGGAGTCTTGCCCATCATCAGCTTGGCGTCGTCGCCGACGGCTTTCACTCGCTTGATTCCGTTGATCGTTTCGACCGCGACGACCGAAGGCTCGTTGAGCACACTGCCCGTGCCGCGCCCATAACCCCCCGTGGTCGCGGTTCCGAGGTCTCTAGCCATGTCTTGGGAATTAAATTTGAACCAGCGAGAAAAGAAGGACAACGATACTGCTTCCTGTCATCGAAGCCGCGCCCATGATGGACGCGCCCCTACCGTGATTTACCCGCGCGCCCGACCGGCGACAGCAACAATCAGGGGGAGATTCCGGCTCGTCCACAAAGGGCAGGCTGGATAAAACGATCAGGCTGTGCGGGTGGGTCGCGATTTGCGTTCGACTGCGCTAGGAGAGCGGCCATGTCAA
>JAURVS010000049.1 GCA_030655355.1 Sphingopyxis sp. | reverse complement strand
CGAGGCGCCCGGTGCCGAGCGCCTTGGCGATCGGGAAGCCGCGCGCGGGGGTCAGCCGCACTTTGCTCGACGTGGGGGCAATCAGCACGAGGCGGTTGCCGAGCAAGGTCGTGCGCGTGCCGACGCGGAGCAGCCCCGCCCGTGCCACGGCGTCCATCCACTCCTCGTCGGCCGACAAGAAAAGATCGGCGGGCGCGCCCGCGATCACCTGCCGCGCGAGCGCCGACGAAGCGGCGAAGGAGAGGATCGGCTTGGCATGGCCCTTTGCCGCCCAGACATTCGCTGCCTCGGTCAGCGATTCCTGCAGGCTTGCCGCTGCGAGCACCACCGGGCCGCGCGCCTGCGCCATCGCTGGCGGAGCGAGCAGCAGAGCGACAAGCGCGGCGAGCAGGTGGAGGATGCGGGTCATGCTGCGACTATAGGCTTGGCTTTGCCTTCGCCGCAACGCCAAGCCAGCGCGCGGCGCGCGGAAGATGCGGCAAGACCAGACGCTCGACGATCCAGAGCAGAATCAGCGAGGCGGCGAGCAAAGGCAGCAGCGCCGCGAGGATGAGGATCAGTGCGGCGACGCCCTTCAATTTGGCCGGATCGCGCGGGCCGGGCGGGGCGCCGAGCGCATCATCGGGCTTGCGGCGACGCCACATCAGAAAGCCCGAGATCGCGAGCGTGAACAGCGCGAGCGCAGTCGCGACGCCGATGAGCTGGTTGGCGAGGCCGAACAATTGCCCCTCGTGCCAGGCGATTCCAAAGCCGACCGCGCGGTCGATCGCATGTTTGTCGGCAAAACCGCTGCGCGCGACTTCGATGCTGGTTTCGGGATCATAGCTGACCTTGCGCACCTGCGGGCGGTTCTGTGTCAGCGTGGTCAGCGTCCAGACATTGCCGTTTGGCGGGCCGAAAGCATTGGGCGCACCCGGCGGCTGGATGATCGCCGGAGCAGGCATCCCCTCGCCGCGCGCGCGCAGCACGATATATTGCAGCGACGCCGATGGCGCGGGGCCTGTCGGTGCAGCCGCCGCCATCGCGCTGTGGTCGTGCGCGGCGTGCGGATCGGCGCCGCCCTTCCAGTCCTGCACCCCCGACACCCAGCCCATTTCGGCGCGGATCATCCGGAATCCGCTCGCCCACACGTCGGTCCGGGGCAGCGCGGTGAAGAGCAGGACGAGCGCGAGCCCCGAGACCCAGAAGCCCGTTACCGCGTGGAGATCACGCAGGGCCGCGCGGCCGCCGAGCGACAGGCGCGGCCAGACAATCCCCGCCGCACCGCGTCCGCGCGGCCACCAGAGATAGAGGCCGGTGAGGATCATCACGATCGCCCAACTCGCCGCGAGCTCGACCAGCAGACGGCCGGCGCGGCCGATCAGCAGCGTGCCATGGATGCGCGACAGCCACGCCGAGAGACGCTGATCGGGGTCGGCGGCGCCGATCACGCTGCCCTGCGGCGACACCGCAACGTCGCGCATTGTGCCGCCGGGCAGGCCGACATGGATCACCGCCGCATCGCCGGGCGCTTCGGGGATGCGGTAATAATGAAAGGTGCCGCCCGGAAAGGCCGTGAGCGCGGCGGCAACCTGCGCATCGGCATCGACCGCGCCCTGCGCCGAAAGCCCGCGCCAGTCGCGTTCCTCCCAGCGGTCGAGCTGCGGCTTGAACAGATAGGCGGCTCCCGTCAGCGACAGGATCATGATGAAGGGGATGACGAACAGCCCGGCATAGAAATGCCAGCGCCAGATCGTGCGATAGAGCGGAATCCGGTTGATGTCGGTCATCCCCTGCCCTCCCTTTTAGAACCGCGCCCGGACGCCCGCGGAAACCGCGCGGCGCTCGACCGGATAATAGATCGCCGACGCGGGCGTAACGCTGATCGCCGCGCTGATATCGCCGATCGCTTTCTTGCCGGTGATATTGCGGACGTCGACGAAGGCGTCGATGCCTTTCGCGATCGTCGCCCCGCCGGTGACACCGATCAGCGCATAGCCAGGGGTCCGCACCTGATTGCGATAGTCGGCAAAGGGACCGTCGGGCACCCACTCAAGATTGGGCGCGATATGCAGCGCATCGCTGCCGAGGCGCAACTCGGCGCGATACGCGTGTTTCGGGACGACGGGCAGGCGGTTGTCGCCGAACTGCGCGTCGCCGCGGAAGCGGAAGTCGCTGTAGGTATAGACCTGCCGCAAGCGCAGCCAGCCGGTCGGCGCGAGGTCGAGCCCCGCCTCGACACCCTGATGCAGCGTGCGGTCGGCGTTGAAGGTCGCGGCGGGGATATTCGGGTTGGTCGTGAACTGGAGCAGTTCGCCCTTGAGCGCCGAGCGGTAGAGCGCGAGGTCCCAGCTCGCGAAACCGAGCTTGCCGCGTGTGCCGATTTCGGCGGTCCACGCGCGCTGCGGGCGGATGTTCGCCACGACGCTGCTCGTCGGCGGGTTTCCGATCGTCTGGAATACCTCGCCAAAGCCCGGGAATTCGGCCGAGCGGCTATAGTTGGCGAAGATCTGGATGTCCGCCGACGGTTCGAACAACAGCCCGAATTTGGGCGAGAAGGCGTCGAAATCAATGCGGCCGTCGGTCGCGGGGGTGCTCGAGATATTCACCTGCCGCTTGCGCCAGCCATCGGCGTAAACGCCGCCCGCGATCAGCGACAGCGCGGCGACGGGGCGCACGCGCACTTCGCCATAGAGCGTCGCGGTCTGCGCTTTCTGGTCGGCGTCGAAGGAGAGCGCGCCGCGCCGCCCGCCGGTGTTGACGAACTGGCGTGCATCGGTGCTGCCTCGGCGGACCTCGCCGCCGAACGTCACCTCGACCGGCCCGCTGGCATAATCGGCGCGGAAGAAGCTGCCGATATCGACCGACTTCTGGTCGATGAGCTGAAAGATCGGGTGGTGCAGCGACTTGGCGCTGACGAAGCCGCCGACGTCGAGGCTCAGCGCGCCCCAGTCGAAGGTCGTGCGGTTCTGGAGACGCAGCGAATCGATGTCGCGTCCCTGATCGCCCGCGACGGCGCCCGCATTGGCTTTGCGCGGGGTCGTGAGCGCCTCGGCCATCGTCAGTGCGCCGGGGAGTTGCTGCTTGATGTGGTTGATGCTGGCATAGAAGCGCGTGCTCACGACATCGCTCAGCTTCAGCCCGACATTGCCCTGAAAACGCAGGCTGCGCCGCTTGGCATGGTCGCGGTCACCGTCCGACGTGTCGGCGCTGATCGCACCCCATGCGTCGACGCGGTCGGTTGCGACGCCCGCGGAAACGAGCCCGCGCGCGCTGTCGAAGCTGCCGACCTCGCCGCGCAGATAGACGCCCCCTGCCGTGCGTCCGGTCGGCGTCACGCCGTTGATCGCGCCGCCGAGCGTTCCTGACCCGAAGCGCAGCGCATTCGCGCCGCGATAGACCTGAAGATGGTCGAAGAAGATCGGTTCGAGTTCCTGGAAATCGCCATTGTCGTCGGCGAGATTGATCGGCACGCCGTCCTGCAGCAACGTCAGCCCGCGCATATGGAAACCGCGCGACAGCCCCGAGCCGCGGATCGAGATGCGGACTTCCTGACCATAGCGCGGCTGAAGATAGATGCCCGGTGAGAAAGCGAGCGTGTCGCGGAGCGAGACGACCGATTTGTCAGCATAATCCTTGTAGGAGACGACATCGGTGCCGCCGGGGGTCGCGGCGGCGCGGACTTCCGCTGCGTCGGTGGCGGTCGGCGCGGTGACGATGATCGTGGCGTCGGCCTCTTCGGCTTGGACCGGAGCGGCGACAAGACAGGTTGCGAGCGCCAGCAACGGCGCCGCCCCATGGATACGGGTTTTCATGTATATTCCTTCGCTGAATGCAGTCACGGGCCGCGCCGCGCGACAGCGCGGGCAGCCGATCGGTCTGGATCAGGCGAAGGCGGGCGGTCCGGTGCTCGGCGGCAGCGGCGAGGCGATGCCCGGCGCAAAGCCGAGCGAGCGCACCGCGACCGGGACAGGCTCGGGGGTTATTGGCGCAGCGACCAGCACGGGCGTGTCGGGCACGATCGGCGCGTTGGCGAGCGCGCCCCATGGGCAATGCTGCTGCGGCTCAGCCGCATCGTGGCTGCCGGCCTTTTCGAGCGGGATCGTCATCGTGCCGCCGGGGTTGGCGGGGTCCGAACAGATCCGCACGGTGATCGACCCGCCCGCATCGCTTTCGATCATCCAGCCCGGCGCGACAATTACCCGCGCGGCGAGCGCGAGCAGCAGCGGCAAAAGCAGCAGGATGCCGGGACGGCGAAAGGCGGCGAGCAGACTCACGCTGCGCGCCTTATGGCGCGGCCGTGCGAGTGGCAAGCGGACAAAGCGTCCCACCCTTGTCGTTACGAGCAGAACGAAGCAGCGAATGTTCCCCGGCGAAAACCGGGGCCCAGAAAGCACAGCGCGAACCCGCGTGGGCCCCGGCTTTCGCCGGGGGAATAGGCCGCAGCTTCCTGCAATGACGAAAGATTACTCCGCGGGCGTCTCGTCGGTCTTCTTCCCGGTGCGCGTCCAGGGGTAGAGGAACTGGCCCCAATAGCTGCGCGGCACATCCTCGGGGATGCCGTAATTTTCGGGCCAGCGGTCCTTGGGCAGGTGAAAGGTGCCGAACATCTTGTCGATCCACGGGAAGTGGATCGCGAAATTGACGTCGAACGCCTCACGCTCCAGCCCATGGTGCCAATGGTGGAACCGCGGCGTCGCGATCCAGTGGCCGAGGCGGTTGAAATTGCCGCCGACATTGGCGTGGAGCAGCGACGACCAGACATAGACGAAACCGATATAGGCCTGCATCACCGACGGCGCGAAGCCGAGCGTGAACAGCGGCAGGGACGTGATCGAGCGGAGCAGGATGATCTCGACGAAATGCATCCGCGACCCCGCGAGCCAGTCCATCGATTTGGCGCTGTGGTGGACCGCATGGAAACCCCAGAGGAACGGGTAGCGATGGAAGGTGCGGTGGAACCAATATTGCGCCATGTCCGACGCCACGAGCACGATGAGGAACTGAACGATCCACGGCAGCGAGGCGACTCCGGCGCGGAACGCCTGCCAGTTGCTGGTGTGTTCGTTGATGATCGTCGACGGCGCGAGCGCGAGGAAGCCGAGCACCTGCACGAACATCGTGCTGACGAGATAATAGAAGAGATCCTCGCGCCATTCGATGCGGAACAGGCGTTGCGTCCGGCGATGCGGGAACGCGCGTTCGAGCGGCGCGAACATAAAGCCGGTGACGAGCAGATTGACGACGAAGAAATCGAGCCCGAAGAAAATGCCCCAGTCGCGCGTTTCCTGCGGCTGGACGTTCGAGCCGCCGACGAGAATTGCGGCGAGCCCGATCATCAGCGCGGTGAGCCCAAGCGCCTTGCGCGGACGGAGTAGCAGGCTGAGCAGCGACAGGCCGTAACTGACGAGCAGGATTGCGTGGACGAGGCCGCGGAAGCCGCCCCAATGCTTGATGATTTCCAGTTCGGGCGTCGCGAACCAGTCGGGGAATCGCAGCGCGATCACCATGCCGAAGCCCGCGATCGCGAACAGCAGCCCGAAAAATCCCGACAGCCACCCGCTGCCGAAACGCCGCACCTCGGTGTGCGATTCGAGATCGCGCATCAGGCTATTCAGATAATCACGCTTTGCCATGTGTCCCCCTCACAGCATTTTTGCCGCGCCGTCTGTGATGACGCGCACGGCTTACTATCACGCTAACCCAAACTTCGTCATGCCAGACGAGGAAATATGTGTTCCCCGGTGAAAGCCGGGGCCCAGAGGGCACAGCGCTGCGCCGCGTGGGCCCCGGCTTTCGCCGGGGAACAGGGTGATCATCGTGTCACCGATCAAGTCCGGGGTGACGCGGATGGGTGCCTCGATCACCCCGCCGCGGCGACAATCTCTCCCCATTCGGCTTCGTCGATTACGCGGATGCCGAGCGCGCTCGCCTGTTTGAGCTTAGAGCCCGCGCCGGGTCCCGCAACGACGAGATCGGTCTTCGCGCTCACGCTGCCCGCGGCCTTGGCGCCGAGCGCCTCGGCTTGCGCCTTGGCCTCGTCGCGGCTCATTGTCTCAAGCTTGCCGGTGAACACCACCGTCATCCCCGAAACTTCGCTCTCGCGCGTCTCGACAACATAGAGCGGCGGCGACACTTCGGAGAGGAGGTCGTTCCACAGGTCACGGTTGTGCGGTTCGTGGAAGAAATCGGCGAGCGCCTCGGCCACGGCCGGGCCGATGCCGTCGGCGCGCACTTCGAGGATCGATTTGAACGCCTCGACTTTGCGCGTCATATATTTGCCGTCGGACTCGCCCTCGGCTTGCGGATTCGCCTCGATATAGGCGTGTAGTTCAGCCGCCTTTTCGGGAAGCCGCGCGATGTCGCCGAGGCCTTTGAGCAGGTCGCGCGCAGTCACCGCGCCGACATGGCGAATGCCCAGACCAAAGAGCAGCCGCGCCGCGTCGGGCTGCCGCTTCGCCTCGATCGCGGCAAAGAGATTGTCGACCGACTTTTCCTTCCACCCCTCGCGCCCGAGCAGGTCGGCGCGGTGCGCCTTCAGGCGGAAGATGTCGGCAGGTCCCTTGTCGAGCCAGCCCAGGTCGAGAAATTCCTGAATGCTCTTTTCGCCCAGTCCCTCGATATCGAGCGCGCCGCGACTGACGAAATGGCGCAGGCGTTCGAATTTCTGCGCGTTGCAGATCAGGCCGCCGGTACAGCGCACATCGACTTCGCCCTCTTCGGCGACCGCTTCGCTGTTGCAGACGGGGCAATGGTCGGGGAACAGATAGGCGGCGCGGTCCTCGTCGCGGGTGAGATTTTCGACGACCTGCGGGATCACGTCGCCTGCGCGCTGAATCACAACACGGTCGCCGGGGCGGACGCCTAGGCGGCCGATCTCGTCGCGGTTGTGGAGCGTGACGTTCGACACGACGACACCACCGACAGTGACGGGGACGAGCCGCCCGACGGGCGTGAGCTTGCCCGTACGCCCGACCTGAATGTCGATCGCTTCCAACGTCGTCTGCGCGCGTTCGGCGGGGAATTTATGCGCAATCGCCCAGCGCGGCGCCTTGGCGACGAAGCCGAGGCGCTGCTGCCACGCGAGGCTGTCGACCTTATAGACGACGCCGTCGATGTCATAATCCATGTCGGCGCGGCGGCGCTCGATCTCGGCATAATGCGCGAGGATATCCGCGACGCTTTCGTAACGCTTCAGCAGCGGCGACACCGGTGCGCCCCAGCGCGCGATCTGATGCATCACTTCATATTGAGTGTCGGCGGGGAGCGCGCTGACCTCTCCCCAGCCGTGCGCGAGGAAACGCAGCGGGCGCGATGCAGTGACGCTGGCATCCTTCTGGCGGAGCGAACCTGCCGCGGCGTTGCGCGGATTGGCGAACTGGCGGACGGTGGCGGGATCGAATTCCTGCTCGCGCTGCGCCGCGAGCGCGCGGCCTTCATCCATCAACCGGTCGTTGAGCGCGGTAAAGTCGGCTTTCGACATATAGACTTCGCCGCGGATTTCGAAGACGTCGGGCGCCGCGCCTTTGAGCTCGTCGGGAATGTCGGCGATGTGGCGAACGTTGGCCGTGACATCCTCGCCCACGCTGCCGTCACCGCGCGTTGCGGCCTGAACGAGCTTGCCCTTTTGGTAACGCAGCGAGCAGGAAAGACCGTCGATCTTGTCCTCGGCGGTCATCGCAACAACCGCATCGCCGGGAAGATTGAGGAAGCGCCGCACGCGCGCGGCGAACTCCTCGACATCTTCGCCCGAGAACGCGTTGTCGAGGCTCATCATCCGCTGCGCGTGCGTGACCTTGGCCAGCGGCGACGCCTCGACCGCGGCGCCGACCGCATTGTTCGGGCTGTCGGCACGGATCAGGTTGGGGAAAGCGGCTTCGAGTTCATTATTGCGGCGGACGAGCGCGTCATAGTCGGCGTCCGAAATCTCGGGCGCATCCTCGGCGTGATAGCGTTTGCTGTGATAGGCGATCTGTTTCGCCAGCCGCATCAATTCATTGGCGGCGTCGGCTTGGGACAAGGATTCGATCTCGGTCATTTCGAAAGCTCCTCCCCTTCAGGGGAAGGGTTGGGGTGGGGCCAGCGGCCGGCCGTTTCCAACGCCACGAGTTCGATCTGTTGCAACACGCCGTCCATATTCTTGCGCACGTCCTCGTTGGTGATGCGGATTGTTATATAGCCATATTGCTCGACCATGTTCCGGTCCAGCATCTCGTCCGCCTCACGATCATGCGTGACCCTATCGACTTCGATGATCAGACCTATCGCCGGGAAAAAGAAATCGACGATGCGTCTACCAATCGTTGCTTGGCGACGAAATTTGAGGCCCGCAAGCTTCGAGTCCGACAAGTGGCGCCACAGCCACTTTTCAGGCTCGGTCGGCTCTCGCCGCATCCGCGCCGCGCGAGTGAGCATTTCGGGGCGTGAGACCACTCAGCCGCTCCTCTTCACAGGAGGGGCTTAGTCACGCCGTGCCACCGGCTTGCATCGAGGGCGCGTGCCAAATCCTGCGACAAGGGGACGGTTCATTTCGCGATCACCAGCACATGCACCTCGCGCCGGATGCGGAAACCCAGCGATTCATAGAGCGCGATCGCGCCCGCATTGTCGGCATAGCTGTGCAGAAAGGGCCGCTCGCCGCGAGCTATCATTTCGCGCATCACATGGCCAATCAGCGTGCGCGCATAGCCGCGCCCGCGGCAATCTTCCCACGTCGATACGCCGCTGACTTCGGCCATGCCGTTCACCAATATGCGCTGCCCCGCCATCGCGAGCAGGCGGTCATTTTCGCGGATGCCGAAGAAGGGACCGTAACGATGCGTCTTCGGTCCCCAAGGACCGGGCTTGGCGTGGTCCGCGAGCGCGGCCATTTCGGCTGCATCCGTTTCACCGAGCCGAATGATTGCGGGTTCGCCGGCGCGCGGCTCGGGCGGCGCGCCTTCGGCAACCATCTGCGCGAGGATGGCGCGCTTCACCTCGCGCGTGCCCGGCGGCACCGGCCATGGCGCGTCCTCGACAATCCAGATTTCGCCGTCGCCCGGAACGAGCGCCGCAAGCGCGGCCTGCGCGTCGGCGCCGGTGTCGGCAGCGGCGCCAAACACGCCATAACCCCGATCGATCCGCACCGCGCGGTCATCACCCTCGGCGAGATGCGCCTGCCGCCCGGTAAGCATGCTCCAGACCGGCCGGTCGAGCGGATGCGCCGCCGCCATGGCTCAGGCGCGTTCCATCGCCAGCGCCTCGGTCGGCAGGATCTTGATCCCCTCCATTGCATGCTCGGCATAGGGACCGGCGGGATCAACCCAATGGAGGAACAGATGCGCCGACCAACGATTGGGGTTCGGCGTCGTGCGCCCGTGGAGCCGGTGGACGCCTTGATAGAGCACCGCGTCGCCGGGCAGCATCGGCACCGATCCATAGGCTTCATCGCCGAAATCGGGGTCGGCGCGTTCGCGCGGGGTTTCGATATGCTGTGACCCCACCTCGAGCGGCCAGGCCCGGTCGTCGCTGGCGGCGAGCAGCAACGACAGGCTGTGCTCGCAGGCGTAGCGGTCCGAATGGACGTGACAGACGTCGCCCGCGCGATACATGCGGAAATAGCAATAGGATGGCCGAAGCTCGGTCCCGACGAGCGCGCTGATCGCTGGTGTCATTCCCCACAGGAAAGTCGACAGCGGCAAATAGTGGCGCCCATAGATTTCGACCGCCTCGGCCGCAAGCAGCGCATGCTTGCGCTTCAACTGGTCGAACGACACGCCGCCGCGCATCAAATCGCCCTTCATCATGCCAAGCAAAGCATGGGTGACGTCGGTCGGGACAAAGCCGGGGAGCGCGAGATAACCCGCGTCGCGGTAGGTTTGCGACTGGTCGGTCATGTCGTTTCCAGCAATCTTTCCGCCTGCGCGCGCGCTTCCTCGGTGACTTCGGCGCCCGACAGCATGCGCGCGATTTCCTCGCGGCGCCCGGTGGCGTCGAGTTCGTGGACGCTGGTGCGCGTCACCGTGCCTTCGCTCGATTTGGCGATGATGAAATGCGCCGCGCCCTTCGCGGCGACCTGCGGGCTGTGCGTCACCGCGAGCAACTGTTTGCCCGCGCTCGCCAACCGCGCGAGCCGCTCGCCGATCGACGATGCCACCGCGCCGCCGACTCCGCGGTCGATTTCGTCGAAGATGATCGTGTCGGCGCCGCCCTCTTCGGCGAGGGCGACCTTCAGCGCGAGGATGAAGCGCGACAGTTCGCCGCCCGATGCGATCTTCGCGAGCGGCGCGAAGGGCGCACCCGGGTTGGTCGAGATCAGATATTCGACGCGGTCGATGCCCTCGGGGCCCCAACGATCGGCGGGCAGGCGCTCGACGAGTGTCTGGAACCGCGCGGCGTCGAGTTTCAGCGGCACAAGTTCGCCCGCGACCGCCGCGTCGAGCCGCGTCGCGGCCTTGGCGCGCTGATCGGAGAGCGCGGTCGCGGCGTGCGTATAGGCGGCAGCGGTTTCGGTGACCGCGGCTTCGAGTTTCGCAAGCCCCGTCGTTCCGCCTTCGATCGCATCAAGCCGCGCGGCGAGCGTGCCCGCGAGCTCGGCGAGGTCATCGGGCTGAACATTATGCTTGCGGGCCATCGCGCGCAGTTCGAACAAGCGCGTCTCGGTCGCTTCGAGCCGGTCGGGATCATATTCCATCGCGCGCGCCGCTTCGTGCAGCTTCGTTTCGGCTTCGTCGGCCTCGATGATCGCGCGGTCGAGACCCGCGAGCGCTTCGGCGAGCAGAGGATGATCGCCCGCCAGCCGATCGAGCCGCCGTGCCGCGCCGCGAAGCTGTGCCGGGCCGCTATCGCTGCCCTCAAACGCTTCCATGATTGCGCCAAGGTCGCCGGCGATCTTTTCGCTCTTTTGCATCGATGCGCGCGCCTCGGCGAGTTCGGCGTCTTCGCCCGGCTGCGGGCTAAGGGCCTGCAATTCGGCGACGCAATGCTCGAGCCATTCGCGGTCGCGTTCGGCTTCGTCGAGCGCGGCGCGCGCGGCGGCAAGCTTGTCCTCGGCGGCGCGCCATGCGGCATGGGCAACGGCAACGCCGCGCGTGTCGGCGCGTGCATAGGCGTCGAGCAGCGCGCGGTGCCCCGCGGGCGCGAGCAGGCCCCTGTCGTCGTGCTGGCCGTGAATTTCGACGAGATGGGTTCCGACCTCGCGCAGCAATGCCGCCGAACAGGGCTGGTCATTGAGAAAAGCGCGGCTGCCGCCGTCGGCCTTGAGCGTGCGGCGGATCAGCAGCGGCTCGCCGGGT
>JAURVS010000041.1 GCA_030655355.1 Sphingopyxis sp. | reverse complement strand
GCGCTACGCCCGTGTCGGCGGGCAAATGGCCGGAAGGCCTTGCGCGAGTGCCAATACGGGGGCGGGGTATGTCGGTAGGGTGGCGCTTGGGCGAGTGGCGAAATCGCCATACCAGTCCACAAGATTGCAACAGTTACTCGGTACCGGTACGCTGTAGACCTGTTCGGCGAACTGCAACGTTGCCATTGCTATGCAGTCCGCGATGGTCACGGCCGATCCTGCGAGAAACCGTCCTGTCGTCTCCTGCATCATCGTATCGAGCAGCCGCAATTGCCGATGATAGGCATCGGCCGCGAAAGTGGCCGCCTCGCGGTTCTGGACTTCTCGCCCCGCGAACAGAGGGCTGGCCTTGCGACACCAGATGCCGAACTGGATTGCGGCTTCGTCGATGACGCTTACGAGTTCGCGCGTTCTGGCGCGATCCTCAGGGGTTGCGCCTAACAAGTCGGGCGAGGGAAATCGCTCTTCGATATATTCCAGGATCGCGATGGACGAGCGGATGAGCGTGCCTTTCACGGTCTGAAGAACCGGGACGGTGCCCGCCGGATTCAGCTGCGCCATCTCCGGCGCTGGCCAGGCAGCCATCGCATCGAAGGCGATGCGCTCGATATCGCTGATCCCTTTCTCTGCGAGATAGATAATGACGCGGCGAGGATAGAGCCCCCATTCCAGTTCGTAGAGCTTCATGGATGTTCCTTCGATCAGGCGGCGAGCGGCTGGAAGACCAGCGCCTGGTGGAGCGACGTTCCCGCGGTGACCCCGTCGGCTGCGGCCCAGGTCGCGTTGTGCGGCACGCGTGCGACGTCGCCTGCGGCATAAACGCCCGCTACCGTCGTGAGCTTGGCCGCGTCAGTCCGGATGACCGGGCCGAACGGGCCATCGTCCAGCGTGCAGCCGAGCTGTTCGGCAATCGCGCTGTTGAGACGCGTGCGCGGCGCGAGATAGAGCGCGTCGATCGGCGCTGTACGACCATCGTCAAGCAGCAACGAGGAGATACTCGTGTCATTGCCCTGAAGTGCTTTGATCCTTGTTCGCTCAATGTCCACGCCGCGCCGTTCCAGCTTCGTCAGGGTCTCGTCATCCGGCATGTCGCCGCCATTGAGGTACAGTGTCGTCGGTCCCCAATCCGCAATAAGCTGCGCTTGGTGTGCGGACATCGGCATCGTCTGGAGTACACCCAGACGCCTGCCCGCATATTCGAAGCCATGGCAGTAGGGGCAATGCAACACGCTCTTGCCCCAGCGCTCGGTCAGGCCGGGGATGTCCGGCAACACGTCGGAAATGCCAAAGGCGAGCACCAGCTTTCGCGCCGTCATCGTTCGGCCGCCGGCAAGCGCTACCTCGAAGCCGCCATCGGTTGCACGCGCCGACGTTGCCTCTGCCGCTATGGTGGAGACGGTCGGATAGGCTTCGACCTGCGCTTGCGCGCGCGCGATCATGGCGAGCGGCGGGTCGCCATCCTGACCAAAGAAGCCGTGTGATGTATCGGCAAAGCGGTTGCGCGGCTTTCCTGCGTCGATGATGCAGACCGAGCGGCGCGCCCGGGCGATGTGAACCGCGGCGGACAGCCCGGCGAAGCTGCCGCCAATAACGATTGCGTCATGCTGCATGATGGCTCTCCAAGTTGAGCGATACGCCGCTCGCAACCAGGCGAGCATGAAAATCGCCGCTCAATTGAGCGAGGGTCACCGTGCCAAAGCGGTCAAGCAGCAGCGCCTCGGCATCGTGGAAGGCGGCATTCAGCGCCGCGTTGACCGCCTGTTCTACAAGGCAGCCCGGCGCGTCCGTACGATTGCTCATGGCGAACAATTCCGGGCTGCCGAGTGCAGTATAAACGTCGCGCAGAGAGACGGAAGCGAGCTCGCGCGCGATCGACCAGCCGCCGCCATGTCCCTTTGCCGAGCGCACAAAGCCTGCGTCTCGCAGGCCGGCCATGATCCGGCGGACCACGACGGGGTTGGTCTGCATCACCTTGGCCATAGTTTCGGACGTCACTGGACCGTCCATCTCGGCCATGTGGAGGAGGACGTGGAGTACGCCTGACAATCTGCTATCGAATCTCATGCACCTTCATATGTTGCATGATTATCGTAAAGTCAATCGTTGCCCGTTGGCGGATCGACGGAGCTCAGTCCGGAATGCGAGTCGGTCGGCGGAAGCCGCTCGAAACGCGCGCGTGACAGCAATGAAACGCAAAAACGCCGACTCGCGAATTGCTATCATCTGCCCTTCCGTCGCCTACGCAATCTGACTCTCAATTAAGATTCGCCCACGGCGCACGCGCGAGGCGGTGCAGTTTCTGTATTAATTTATTAATAAATTAAGATTGACATTGCGGGGCTATGGTGATGACTCCCGCGGAGATCAGGCAGACCCGAGGGAGAGACGACCATGCCGACATTTAGAATTGATGGAGACAACATCTGTCGGGGTTTGCAGAGCGGCAATCGATGATCCGGGCGCGCGTTGCCGGAGTCGGTATGATCCCGTTCGCTAAACCTGGGCAAAGCGAAGATTGGGACGTGATGGCCGAACAGGCAATCCGCTTTGCGCTCGCGGATTCCGGCATAAGCTATGATCAGGTGCAGCAAGCCTTTGCGGGATATGTCTACGCCGATTCAACGGCCGGCCAGTCAGCCGCCTACCGCGTCGGCTGCACCGGTATTCCGATCGTCAACGTCAACAACAATTGCTCGACTGGATCTACGGCTCTGTGGCTGGCACGCGCCGCGATCGAGAGCGGGATGGCCGACTGCGTCCTCGCCTTCGGCTTTGAGCAGATGCTGCCCGGCGCGCTGGGGGCGGTGTTCAACGACCGGAAGCGGACGCTCGATCACCACTTGTCCCTACAGGAGCGCATTCAAGGCGAGGATGACACCTCGCCGCTCGTGGCGCAGCAATTCGGCGGGGCAGGGCTCGACTATCAGCAGCGCTATGGTGCGTCTGACGACGTTTTCGGGCTGATCTCCGTCAAGGCGCGGGCGCATGCGGCGAACAATCCGATGGCCTTGCTCCGCGCGCCACTGACGCTCGATGAGGTCATGGGATCGAAACATCTTTACGGCCCGCTCACGCGCTTTCAGGCGTGCCCGCCGACCTGCGGCGCGGCAGCAGCATTGCTGGTGTCGCCTGCGTTTGCGGCGAAGCATGGGTTGAATGCAGGGGTGGAGATCGTCGCCCAGTCCATGACGACGGACTATGCCGCCACCTTTGAAAGCGCGTCGATGATGAGCGCGGTCGGGTACGAGATGACACGCGAGGCGGCGCGCGCTGTTTATGAGAGCGCGGGCGTCGGCCCTGCTGACATCCAGGCGATCGAGCTGCATGATTGCTTCACTGCGAACGAGCTCATCAGTTACGAGGCGCTCGGTCTTTGCGCTGAGGGCGGCGCGGAGGCGTACATCCGCGATGGCCGAAACAGCTATGGCGGCGATCATGTCACCAATCCTTCCGGGGGGCTGCTGTCAAAGGGGCATCCGCTGGGGGCCACGGGCCTCGCGCAATGCTACGAACTGACTCATCAACTTCGCGGCACCGCAGATGCGCGGCAGGTTGACGGCGTTCGCTTCGGCTTGCAGCACAATCTGGGATTGGGCGGCGCGTGCGTCGTCACGCTGTACGGACGCACCTGATGGGCACGCTGGATACCAAGGTGGCCATCGTTACCGGATCGGGTCGCGGCATTGGTCGCGCCGTCGCACTGAAGCTTGCAGCGCATGGCGCGGCGATCGTCGTCAACGATCTGGACGAAGCGCCAGCGAACGAGGTCGTGGAAGCGATCCGCGCCGTCGGCGGCAAAGCGATTGCCTGCAATGGCAGCGTGACCGCGGCCGATTTCGGAGAGCGGATCGTGGAGGCGGCGATCGCTAATTTTGGCACGCTCGACATGATCGTAAACAATGCCGGCTACACGCGCGACGGCGTCATCCACAAGCAGACCGACGAACAGTTTCAGGCGATGCTGGACGTCCACGTCGCCGCCCCGTTCCGCATCCTGCGCGCTGCCGCCGAACCATGGCGCGCGCTCGCCAAGGCGGAGGCCGCCGAAGGGCGCGAGGTGATCCGTAAAGTTGTCAACATCTCGTCGATTTCCGGCGTCAACGGAAATGCGGGACAGATCAACTACGCTGCCGCCAAATCGGCAGTCGTCGGTATGACCAAGACCCTCGCCAAGGAATGGGGACGGATCAAGGTCTGCGTCAATTGCGTTGCATTCGGCTTTATCGAGACGCGTCTCAACCTGCCAACCGGGCACCCCGATACCATCGCG
>JAURVS010000040.1 GCA_030655355.1 Sphingopyxis sp. | reverse complement strand
TGCTTGAACGATTGCGCGAGCAGGACGTTCTCTGGCACTGAGCGATTGCGTTCGACCAGATAATCAAAGGAGCCGATCGTTGCTGGGCTGGATTTTCTTTCAACGGGATCTTGACCCGGCATTGCCGGAGGTGCCCGAAATTCTTCGGTTTCAAGAGGCGGCCGCAGCGCGCGGGATCGAGCTTCATGTCCTGAAGCCGCATAATTTTGACATCGTCGCCGCACCCGAAGATGGCTGGTGGGTGCATTATGAGTGCCATTCGCTCGCGCGCCCCGACTTCATCCTCGCACGAACAGGTGCCGAAACCGATTATTTTACCCTTGCTGTGCTGCGCCATTTCGAGCGCCGCGGCGTGCGGTTGGTCAATGGGCCTGAGGCGATCGATCTTGTTGCCGACAAGCTTCACACGATGCAGCGCCTGGCGCGCGCCGGGCTTCCGATTCCCGCGACGATCCTCGGCAAATTTCCGATGGGGGTCGATATCGTCGAGGAAGAACTAGGCTTTCCGCTGATCGTCAAGACGCTGCGCGGGACGCGCGGCACTGGCGTGCTCAAATGCGAGGATCGCAGCCAGTTTGAGGATCTGGCAGGGCTGCTCGAAAGCGCCGATGCCAAAGCCGATTTCCTGTTTCAGCATTATGTCCGGTCAAGCCACGGCCGCGACGTGCGCGTGCTCGTTATCGGCGGGCGGGTGATTGCGGCGATGGAGCGGCGGTCGCCCGCGGGTCATTTCAAATCCAATGTCTCGCTGGGCGGGGTGGGGATTGCTCATACCCCGACTGGCGAAATGGCCGACCTTGCGGCGCGCGCCGCCGATACGCTGGGGCTGGAAGTCGCGGGGATCGACATTCTGTTCGACAATGAAGGATATCGGATCTGTGAAGCCAACAGCGCCCCGGGATTCCAGGGGCTGGAACGCGCGTGCAGCGTTGACGTGCCCAATGCGATCTTCGACTGGATCGAGGCGAGCCACGAAGTGCAGGGCCGGCCGATCAAAGCGGTAACCGGCGAGGCATTGATCGACCTTGTATTCGGAGGACGGCTCAGCCTCCGCTCAATCGGCGACCGGCTCGAAGAGCCGCGCGCCTTTGCGCGCGCGGTCGGGGTGCGGCTGGTCGGGGCCGGGCTGGGTTCGGTGCTGTCGTCGTTGACACCGGGTCGCCGTGCGGCGCCGCACAGCCCGGTGGCGCGCCGTTTGGAGGCCTTGCGCGCCGATGCGCGCGGCATACCGGCGGGGGTCGATACCGACATCGATCAAGAGCAGACGTTGCTCACTGTTCTCGGCGTGTCGATCTGGGCTGCGGTCCTGCCATGGCTGGCAGGGAGCGAGCCCGTATTCGCCGGCGCCTTGTCGTTGATCGCGCTCGGCTTTCCGGCTGTGTTTCTCTTCACGCGCCGCACCGGAAAAGCGGCGCGCAAACGGCAGATGGTCCGATGACCATATTTGACGGGCTTTCGCTTTGGGCTTTACTGCCCTTCATCCTGATCGGCTTCGCCGCGCAATTGATCGACAGTGCGCTTGGAATGGCATTCGGCGTGATCAGCACCGCGCTGTTGCTCGTGCTCGGCCTGCCTCCGGTATCGGCGTCCGCGGCGGTGCATGTCGCCGAAAGCTTCACCGGCGGCGTGTCGGGGCTGGCGCATGCGATGCAGCGCAATGTCGACTGGCGACTGTTCCGCCGGCTCGTCGTGCCCGGGATCATCGGCGGGTTGATCGGCGTATGGATATTGACCAACATCGACAACAGCATCGCGCGGCCGGTCGTGCTCGCTTATCTGGGCGCGGTCGGTATCTATCTGCTCTGGCGCGGCGCGCGGCGCCCGCAAACCTATCGCAGCATCAAGCTCGTCGGCCCGCTCGGGCTGATCGGCGGGATCGCCGACGGATCGGGCGGTGGCGGATGGGGACCGATCGTGAGCGCCAACCTGCTGGCACAGGGCGCCGAACCGCGCACCGTGATCGGAACGGTGAATGCATCGGAATTCTTCGTTACCGTGACGATTGCGGCGGGTTTCATCGGCGCGATGGGCTGGCAAAGCTTCAGCACCGCCGCGATCGGGTTGCTGATCGGCGGCGTCATTGCAGCGCCGATCGGAGCCTATCTCGTCCGCCGCCTCCGCGCTGACTGGCTCGTCGGCGCGGCGGGCGTGCTGCTGTTGCTGGCCAGCGCCTATGGCTTCATCGCGCTGATGTTCGTTCCGGTACCGACCTTCCGGGGCTTTTAGACGCAGCGCATCGCGAAGGCCCAGAAGAGCGCCTTTTGCTGATATTCGCTCTTCAGGTCGGCGCTGCCCTGATGGCCGCTGTCCATGTCGGTGTGCAGCAGCGCCGGATTGCCGCTCGTCGAGCGATGACGCACTTCGGCGACCAGCTTTGCCGGTTCCCAATAGGGAACGCGGTCGTCTTTCAGCCCCGCGGTGCAAAGAAGCGGCGGGTAAGCTGCGGCTTTTACATTCTCATAGGGTGAGATGGACGCGATATAATCATAGGCTTTCGGATCGGCGAGCGGGTCGCCCCAGTCGGGCCGGAAAAGCGGCACGAGCGGATGCGCGCCGTCGCTCATCGTGTTGAGCATGTCGACGAAGGGCACCTGCGCGATCACGCCGCCCCACAGGGTTGGCGCAATTTTCATGCTGGCGCCGACGAGCAGCCCGCCCGCCGACAAGCCATAAGCGACGACTTTGCCTTTCGCGGTATAGCGCTTCGCCGCCAGATATTCGGCGCAGGCAACGAAATCAGTGAAGCTGTTGCGCTTGGTGAACTTGCGTCCGCCGAGGAACCAGCGCCGCCCTTTTTCCGATCCGCCGCGGACATGTGCGATGGCGTAGCGCCAGCCGCGGTCGACGAGCGCGAGCGCGGGGATCGAGAATTCGGGGTCGCTCGATATGCCATAGGCGCCATAGCCATATTGGAGCAGCGGTGCCTTGCCGTCCTTGGGCGCGCCGCGGCGCGACAGCAAAGTGATCGGCACCAGTTCGCCGTCGGGGGCGGGGGCGAACAGTCGCTCGACCTCATAATCGTCGGGGTTGAAATTGGCGACGGCCTGCTGCTGGACGACGGTCTGTTTGCCGCTGGCGAGATCAATGGAGATCCAGCGGCGCGGCGATTTCGGTGACTGGTGGATGATCATCACCGAGGCGGCGTTGTAGCTCTGCTCGGGCGACAGCTCGATCGCATAGGCAGGATCATCGAAGCCGATCGTTTTTTCGGTGCCGTCGGGATGAAGAATGACGAGCCGGTGGAGGCCCTCGACACGCTCGAGCCGCACCAGCGCTGCTGCTAAGGGCAGGATCGCGAGGATCGGCGTTCCCGGGCGGTGCGGGACAAGCGTTGCAAGCGTGCGAAAACTTTTGGCGTCGAGGCGCAGCAACGCCATATCGAACGCATCGTCGGCATCGGTCAGCGCGACAAGGCCGCCGTTCCACTCGTCGATTTCATAGCGCACGCCGATCTTGCGCGGCCATACGGTCGCGGGCGCCGCAGTTTCGTCGGCGGCGGATACGAGCCGCACTTCGGCGGTTTCGGGGCCGGCAAGGGTAAGAGCAATGAACCCGTCGGCGGCGGTCCGCTTGACCGACATGAAGATCGCGGGGTCTTTTTCTTCATAAACAAGGTCGGTGGTCTTGCCGTCGACCGACGTGCGATAGAGCCGCGTCGGCCGGTTGCGCGCGTCGCGCCAGATCCAGAACAGCCAGCGCGAGGAGGGAGCGAAGACCAGCCCGCCATAGCCATAAGCATCCTTGTCGACGATCGTGCGGACCGCACCGCTTTGATTGTCGCGGATACAGATACGATGCCGGTCGTTGCCGATGACATCCTCGGCCCAGGCGAAGTAGCGATGGTCGGGGCTCGGCTGGTGACCGGTGCTGCGGAAATAGGGTGGGCCCTTTGCGCGCTCGGCTTCGTCGACCAACGTTTCGGGCTTTCCGCCCTTCCGGCTGCGGGTGTAGACAGCGTGAGCGGCGCCGGCGGGCCGGGCCGACGCATAGTCCCAGCCGTCCTTTTCGAGCGCGGGCGCTGCCACATCGCTCGATGCCCGCGCGAGCATCGCGTCGAGCAGCTTTGCGCGCTCATCGGCCAGCGGCGCGAGGATGGCGTCGGCATATTTATTTTCGGCTTTGAGCATCGTGCCGACCAATTCGGGTAGATTCTCGCGCGTCCGTTCGCCGCCCGCGGGGATGAATTTCATCCAGCTATAGCTGTCGTCGCGCTTTCGACCCAATTGCTCGATGACATGCGCGATGCGCGGCGACTGCGGCGGCGCCACTTTGGGCCAGCGCCCGGCAGTGCCTTTGTCGAGCGCCCAAGCGGCGCGGTTGCCGAGCAGGAGCGCAGCGATCGCAGCGCTGCTCATAAATATTCTGCGGCCCTTGTTTTCGATGCTTTGCATAGCGCCCCTCTTTGACCCGATGGGATGTCGCGTCCAGTGTATGTCCGCGCCAATGGCTTACTGCGCCGATC
>JAURVS010000038.1 GCA_030655355.1 Sphingopyxis sp. | reverse complement strand
CCGCCCGACGCGACCAGATCGACATCGGTCATGCCGCCGTCACGGCGCAGCATAACGACGTAAGCGAGATCGCCCTTCGTGCCGCCGAGCATATGCTCATTGCCGTTGATGCGATGATCGCTGGTATAGCCCGCGCGGACCGCCATCGTGTGATAATAGTCGAGCACTGCCTGCATCGACGCTGCGGTCTGGAAATTGACCACGCGGATATTGCACTTGCCGCCCGCAATGCCGGCTGCTTCGCGAAGCGTCGCGCGCGGATAGACTTTGAACGCGGCGGGAAGGCGCTCGGCCCAGCTGTTGTTGTACGTCAGCTTGGCATCGCAGCTGCCCTTTTGCTGATCGCGGGCAAGCGCGCCGATCGTCACCGGGCGCTTCTGCGCTTCACAACCGTCGCATCCAGCTTCGAACGGCAACGCCTTCGGCGCGGTAAGCAACTTGCCGGCCGCTTGGGCTGCTGCGGCTTCGGCAGCGGTTGCTGCTTTGCCGCCCGCAACGCCGGGAACGCCGCCATCGACGGGCTTGTTGCCCGGACCGACGGCATTCTGGTTCGACTGGCCAGCGAGCTTCGGATCGACCATGATCTTGTCTTCGAGCGACCCCTTGATCGCCGGATCGCCATTGGTCAGCCCATCGTCGAGCGGCGAGAGTTCGGCCTTGCTATCGGGATTGTCCCGGCAGCCGGCAAGCGGGGCCGTAGCCATCAGCAAGCCGGTAACCAGCCATTTTCCGCGCAACTTCATCGCTAACACTCCCTTAATGCTGAAGCGGGAATGCCCGATCCAGTTCAAAAAGGCGCAAATAAAATGCGTTAACGGGCGGGACTTTGTTTGCCGAAACCTGTCTCGGAGCGAGACGCTTTTGCCGATTGCGTTATGCTCCCGGCAGAAATTCCTTCCGCTTTACGCGCCAGGCGTCGGCGCTTTGCGTCCATGCATCGACTGGCGCATCCTCGAACGGAGCGGGCAGGCGGGTCGGGCCGCTGTTCGCGGCGCCGAGACGCTTTGCAAGCGCCTGCGACCGGACATTCTCCGGATCGATGCTGTGCATCAACTCGGGCCATTTCAGAAATTCGATCGCGAAGTCGCACGCCGCGACGCTGCCTTCGAGCGCATAGCCCTTGCCCGCAAATTTCTCGCGAACGCCATAGCCGATCTCGGGTGCGGGCCAGCCGTCGGGCTCCCACGGGCCAAGCCGCCCGACCCATTCGCCGGTCGCGCGTTCGATCACCGAAAACATTGAAAAGCCGCGGATATGCCACGCGCCCGCGAGCGTGCACCATTGGCGCCATGCGGCCGAACGCGGGCAGGTGCCGCCGATAAAGCGCATCGTCTCTTCCTCGGTGCACATTTCGGCGAAGCCGTCGAAATCCTCGGTCGCGGGCGGACGCAGGATCAGTCGCTCGGTGACGAGAAGGGGGCCGTTCAGCAAAAATTCTCTCCCGCAGACAAGGCCGACGCTTCTGCGGCAAGATGGCGGCGCGGGCAAGCGCCGACACGCGTGAGGACGCCGACCCAAGGTCGACGTCCTCTCCATCGCGTGTGCGGGCGGAGGGGTCTCGGACCCACACCCGAGACGGTTAGCTAATTAACGGCAGCGATACTTCGACTTGTCGATTTCGCGGCCGAGGAGCGCGCCACCGGCTGCACCGAGAACAGTACCAAGCAGCTTGTCGCCGCCGCCTGCAATCTCATGTCCGGCAACGCCGCCAACCGCGCCACCGATCAACAGGCCGGTCGTGCCATTGTCCTTTTTGCAGCGATAACGGCCATCATTGTCGCGCCACACGCGGGTGTTGTTGCCGACGCGCTCATCGCGGGCATAATAGCGGCGATCCTTGCGTTTCTTGTAGAAGTCCGACGACTGGTCGATCTGATGAAGGCCGCTTGCCTTGGCCGGAGCCGCCATGCCTGCATAGGCCGGCGCAGTCATTGCGACGCTGGCGGCAACAAAAGTGCCCATCAGGCCCTTGGTGAAATTACGCATCGTAAGTCCTTTCCTGGTTCTGCGCCTCGTCCCGCTTGGCAAGACCGGGCGCTTCGGTGGAGGAAACGAGCCGGGTCCTGATCGCGTTGCATGAACGCTAGGCAACAAGACGAAGCGAGCGCATTCGTCGACGAACCGAAAGGCTCTTGCCGCATCGGCGGAGCCATGCGACAAGGCTGACATGCTCAATATCGGATCGCTCGTCATAGGTGCTATAGCGCTGGTTCTGGCCGTTTTTGCGTTCATCCCGCTGCTCGGCTGGGCGAACTGGGTGATCGTGCCCTTCGCTGTAGTCGGGCTCGCGCTCGGCGCAATGTCGGACAAGACGTCGGGCCGGAACCTGAACATCGTCGTCATCGTGATCGGCGTGATCCGCCTGATGCTGGGTGGCGGCATCATCTGATTTCCCGCCGGAAGGCAGCATTTCGACCATGACGCAGAATGCAGCCCCAGCGGGGAGCAATCAGGGCGGCTTGCCCTTTGCGCTCGGCGCCTATGCCATCTGGGGCTTTGTCCCGTTATTCTTCAAATTGCTATCCGAGGTTCCCCCGGCCGAGGTGCTGGCGCAGCGGATCGTCTGGTCGCTGCCTCTGTGCTTCCTCATCATGGCGGTCCGGCGCCAGATCGGGGAGTATCTGGCCGCGCTGAGAGACTTGCGCGTCCTCCGGATGCTGCTCGCAAGCTCGATCCTGATCGCGCTCAACTGGCTCGTCTATATCCACGCGGTGTTTTCCGACCATGTGCTCGCCGCGAGCCTCGGCTATTACCTCAACCCCCTCGTCAACGTGATGCTCGGGATGATTTTCCTCGGTGAGCGGTTGAGCCGCCTCCAGGCGCTGGCCGTCGTCATCGCGGGTATTGGTGTTGCAATCCTGCTCGCGGGCGCGCTCGACACGCTGTGGATCAGCCTGACATTGGCGCTGAGTTTCGGGACTTATGGCCTGATCCGCAAAATCGTTCCGGTGGGATCGCTGCCCGGACTGGCGATCGAAACGACGCTGTTGCTGCCGGTGTCGGTTGCCGCCGCAGCCTATTATATCTGGCTGGGCGATGGCCGGGGTTTCGGATCGAATGGCGATATCAGCTGGCTGCTCGCGGCGGCGGGCGTCGTCACGGCTGTCCCGCTACTGCTGTTTGCAACGGCGGCGCGCCGGATGAGCTATGCCGCGCTCGGCTTCGTCCAATATCTGGCGCCGAGCATCGCTTTCCTGCTCAGCCTGTTCGTATTTCACGAACCCTTGAAACCGGCGCAGCTTCTCTGCTTCCTGATGATCTGGGCGAGCATCGCGGTGTTCAGCTTCGACATGTGGCGCAAGATGCGCGCCGACCGCATGATGCCGGCCGCCTAGATATTCGCGTTATGTCGTCGCGAGTTAAACCAGCCGCCAGCCGATCGTTTCGCCCGCATGGAATGGGACAACCTCGCCGATCAGGTCAGGGACAGTCACCGGCGCGCGTTCGAGCGTCACCGTGCCGCTGTTGAGCGGCAGGCCGTAGAAAAGCGGGCCATGCTCGCTCGCAAAGCCTTCCAGCTTGTCGAGCGCGCCATCCTGATCAAACGCGATCGCGTAGCTTTCCAGCGCGAACGGCGCATTGAAAATGCCCGCGCAGCCGCAGGAATTTTCTTTCGTATGCACCGCGTGCGGTGCGCTGTCGGTGCCGAGGAAGAATTTGGGCGATCCCGAGGTTGCTGCCTTGCGCACTGCAAGCCGATGATGCTCGCGCTTGGCGACAGGCAGGCAATAAGCGTGCGGGCGAATGCCACCGACCAGCATCGCGTTACGGTTGATGTGGAGATGCTGCGGCGTGATCGTCGCGGCGATATTGGCGGGCGCATCGGCGACAAACTGCGCGGCTTCGGCGGTGGTGATATGTTCGAACACGACCTTGAGCGCAGGAAGCGCGCGGACCAGCGGCTCAAGCGTACGTTCGATGAATACCGCTTCGCGATCGAAAATGTCGATGTCATGGTCAGTGACTTCGCCATGGATGAGGAGCGGCATGCCGATCTCCTGCATCCGTTCGAGCACGCCCATGATCTTCGCGATGTCGGTGACGCCATGCGCGCTGCCGGTCGTCGCATGCGCAGGATAAAGCTTCGCGGCAGTGAACACGCCCTCGGCATGTCCGCGCGCCATTTCGTCGGCGTCGCTATGATCGGTCAGATAGGCGACGATCAACGGTGTGAAATCGAGTTCAGCCGGCACCGCGGCGTTGATCCGCTCGCGATAGGCAATGCCTTCCTCGGCGGTCGTGACCGGAGGCGACAGGTTCGGCATCACGATCGCCCGAGCAAATTGGCGCGCCGTATATTGCGCGACATGGCTCAGCATCGCGCCATCGCGCAGATGGACATGCCAGTCGTCGGGGCGGCGGATCGTGAGGCGGTCGGTCATTTTATTCTCCCCCCTCCCGCTTGCAGGAGGGCTCGGGGGTGGGCGAGTCCGTCGCGCGCTTAGCGGATGTTGCTGCCCGCCCCAACCCCTCCCGCAAGCGGGAGGGGCTTTAAGTCGGCTGTCTGCCGCCCTATTTGTCGATAATGCCCAATACCACCCTCAACGACCGCGCCCTTATCCGTCTTTCGGGGGAGGATGTGCGCGGCTTCCTTCAGGGCCTCGTGACCAACGACACTTCAGCTAATCTGCCCGTGTGGGCCGCTTTGCTCTCGGCGCAGGGCAAAGCGCTCTTCGATTTCCTTCTCTGGGGCGATGGCGACGACATATTGATCGACTGCGAGCGCGATGCCGCGGCCGATCTCGCCAAGCGGCTGACGCTCTATCGCCTGCGCCGCGCGATCACGATCGCGGTCGAAGCCGACCTAGCGGTGCATTGGGCGAAAGAAGGCGATCTTGGCGTCGTCGATCCGCGTCTGTCCGAACTCGGCCAGCGTTGGCTTGCGCCCGCAGACAAAGGCGAGGGCGCCGATGCCGCATGGCAGGCGCATAGGCTTTCGCTCGGCGTCACCGAGGGACGCAGCGAGTTGGGCGATGGCACAACCTTGTGGCTCGAATGCAATGCCGTCGAACTCAACGGGGTCAGCTTCACCAAAGGCTGCTACGTCGGACAGGAGAATACTGCGCGAATGAACTGGCGGCAAAAGGTCAACCGGCGGCTTGTCGTCGTTCCGATCACCGACGCCGATGAAAAGCGGCAGGTCATTG
>JAURVS010000034.1 GCA_030655355.1 Sphingopyxis sp. | reverse complement strand
GCTCAAGACGACCGCCAAAAAAGACGGCGACCATTATGTCCTCAACGGCACCAAACAGTTCATCTCGGGCGCCGGTTATAACGACATCTATGTCTGCATGGTCCGCACCTCGGAGGAAAAGTCCAAGGGGATCAGCTGCCTTGTCATCGAAAAGGACACGCCGGGCCTCAGCTTCGGTGCGCCCGAGAAAAAGCTCGGCTGGAATGCCTCGCCGACGGCGCAGGTGATCTTCGAGGATTGCCGCGTACCGGTGGAAAATCTGGTCGGCGCCGAAGGCGACGGCTTCCGCTTTGCGATGGCGGGGCTCGACGGCGGCCGCCTGAACATCGGCGCCTGCTCGCTCGGCGGCGCGCAGCGCTGCCTCGACGAAGCGATCGCCTATACCAAGGATCGCCAGCAATTCGGCCAACCGATCGCCGATTTCCAGAACACACAATTTACGCTGGCCGATATGGCCACCGACCTCGAAGCCTCGCGCGCCCTGCTCTATCTGGCCGCCGCCAAGGTCACCGCGAACGCGCCCGACAAGTCGCGTTTCTCGGCGATGGCGAAGCGGCTCGCGACCGACAATGGCAGCAAGATCGTCAATGACGCGCTCCAGCTGCTCGGCGGTTACGGCTATTTGCGCGACTATCCGATCGAGCGTTTCTGGCGCGACCTGCGCGTCCATTCGATCCTCGAGGGCACCAATCAGGTGATGCGGATGATCGTCGGAAGGGACTTGCTGCGCCAATGACTGAAGATGTTCTGATTTCGACTGACGGCCGTGCCGGCCGCCTGTCGCTCAACCGCCCGAAAGCGATCCACGCGCTCAACCTCGCGATGTGCAAAGCGATGATCGACGCGCTCCTGAAATGGCAGGGCGACGATGCGGTCGAGGCGGTGATCATCGATCATAGCGAAGGCCGCGGCTTTTGTGCGGGCGGTGACATCCGCATGCTCGCGGAGAGCGGCGCGAAGGACGGCAAGGAAGCGCGCGCCTTCTTCCACACCGAATATCGGCTCAATCATCTGCTCTTCACTTATGCCAAGCCTATTGTCGCCTTCATGGACGGCATCACCATGGGCGGCGGGGTCGGGATTTCGCAGCCTGCGAAATATCGCGTCGCGACCGAGCATACGCGTTTCGCGATGCCCGAGACGGGGATCGGGCTGTTCCCCGACGTCGGCGGCGGCTGGTATCTGCCGCGGCTCGAAGGGCGCGTCGGCGCCTATTTGGCGCTTACCGGTGCGCGGCTCGACGGTGCCGAGTGCCTCGCGCTCGGGCTTGCGACGCACTACCTGCCCTCCGAAAAGCTTGCCGAGGCCAAGGAGCGCATTGCCGCGCATCCCGATCGCATCGGCGGCATTTTGGGCGAGTTGTCGGTCACCGCGCCGCCCGCCGCGATCACGCAGCATCTCGACCGGATCAACCGCCTGTTCGCGAGCGATACCTATGAGGATATTCTCGGCGCGCTCGAAGCCGACGGCGGCGAATGGGCGAGCAAGGAACTTGCCACACTTCACGGCAAATCGCCGCAGACTTGCAAGGTTGCGTTGCGGCAGCTCAAGGAAGGTGGCGAGATGCACGATTTCGCGGCGCAGATGACGCAGGAATATGCGATCGGCAGCCGCGTCGTCGCGATGCATGATTTCATCGAGGGCGTCCGCGCGCTGATCATCGACAAGGACAATAGTCCCAAATGGGATCCCCCGACTGCAGAGGCGGTCACCGACGACTGGATCGACGCGATCTTTGCGCCCTTGCCCGACAACGAGAAATGGACGCCTCTCGCCTAAATCGTCGCCCCCGCGCAGGCGGGGGCCGCAAGAGTTTAACGCCAACGGCCCCCGCCTTCGCGGGGGCGACGGAGAAGAAAATGACCTACGAAACCCTCCTCGTCGAAACGCGCGGCGCCGTCACGTTGGTGACGCTCAACCGTCCGCAGGCGCTCAATGCGCTGAACTCGCAGGTGCTCGACGATCTGATCGCGGCCTTTGCGGCATTCGAAGCCGACTCCGGTCAGCGCTGCGCCGTCCTCACCGGCTCGGGCGACAAGGCGTTTGCTGCCGGCGCCGACATCAAGGAAATGGCCGACAAGCCTGCTTCCGATTTCTACCTCGAAGATTTCTTCTCGAAATGGACGAGCGATTTCGTGAAGAAGGTCCGCAAGCCGTGGATCGCCGCGGTGAACGGCTTTTCGCTCGGCGGCGGCTGCGAACTGGCGATGATGGCCGACTTCATCATCGCGTCGGACAAGGCGAAGTTTGGCCAGCCCGAAATCAAGCTTGGCGTCGCGCCGGGCATGGGCGGATCGCAGCGGCTGACGCGCGCGATCGGCAAGGCGAAGGCGATGGAGATGTGCCTGACCGGCCGGATGATGGACGCGGCGGAAGCCGAGCGTTCGGGCCTGGTCGCGCGCGTCGTTGCGCATGAAGATCTGGTCGAGGAGGCGG
>JAURVS010000067.1 GCA_030655355.1 Sphingopyxis sp. | reverse complement strand
CTCGGCGTTGATGACGATGACATTGTCACCGCAATCGACGTGCGGGGTAAAGCTCGGCTTGTGCTTGCCGCGCAGGATGTTGGCGATGATCGATGCAACGCGGCCCACAACGAGACCTTCGGCGTCGATCAGCACCCATTTCTTTTCGACCGTCGCAGCCTTCGCCGATACGGTCGTCTTGGTCAGCGCCTTCATCATGGCGACCTCCTTGACAGATATGGACTGGGACGACCGGCACGATGCCCGCCACCCCGAAACAAACCGCGCCGCCTGATCCTCGATAGGACGCAGCGGCGCTTCGGAGCGGGCCAATGACGCTCAATAGCCCGAAAGTCAAGCATAGAGCGGCTTTGCTGACAGGTATTATGATACCTTAAGCGTTGAAGCGCGACTCATGCGGTCGGCCGACCCAGCCGGTGAAGCGCCGCCGCGGCGATGGCGACGAGAATGGCGCCGGTGACCTGATGCAGAACCGCCACCCACATCGAAACGCCCGACATCACGGTCCAGATGCCGAGCAACATCTGCGCTGCCACAACCGCAACGAGCAGCCGCGCCTCTTGCCGGGCGCCGCGCCGCGACAGCGTCCGCGCGAGAAGCAGTAATGCCGCTGCCGCGACCCACGACCACCAGCGATGGAGGAAATGGAGCAGAAACGGATCATTGGTGAAGGCAAGCCACGCGCCTCCGACCCAGTCGATCCCCTCAGGCACGAAATGATCGTTCATCAAGGGCCAGGTGCTGGCAACATGGCCAGCGTTAAGCCCTGCAACCCATGCGCCGAGCAGCAATTGGACGAACAGGATCGCGCTCAGGCCGATCGCCGGTCCGGTCAGACGCGCCGGCCGCGCTTGGGGATCGCGCGCCAGCACATTGAGGTCACGCGCAGTCCAAACAAGACCTGCGAGGAGAAACAATGCCGTGAGCAAATGGGTCGCGAGGCGGAAATGGCTGACATCGGTGCGATATTCGAGACCCGAGGCGACCATCCACCAGCCGATCGCACCCTGCAGGCCGACCAGCGCCGCGAGTGCGAACAGCCGCGGACCATATCCCGCCCGAATCGCGCGCCGCCAAGCGTACCAGATCAGCGGCACGACCAGCGCCATGCCGACGAGGCGGCCGAGAATGCGGTGCAGCCATTCCCAGAAAAAGATCGCCTTGAATCCGGCCAGCGTCATGCCGAGGTTGATCTCCTTATACTCGGGGATCTGCTTGTATTTCTCGAACTCCGCAATCCAACCCGCCTCGCTCAGCGGCGGCAGCACGCCCGAAACCGGACGCCATTCAGTGATCGAAAGACCCGATTCGGTCAGGCGGGTAATACCGCCCACACCGACAACGATGATCACGAGCAGCGCGACCGCCCAGAGCCAGCGCGCCAGCGCCGCGGGGCGAGGTTGACGAGCAGGGGGCGAATGCAGAGTGGAGGCATGCGACATGGCCCGCCCTATCGGCGCTTGCCGGACGATAGGCAAGAGGTCGGAACGGGGCGTCGACCGGGCGCAGATCCAAATTCATGGCGGCGACAGGCGCGGCTTGATAGATGGTGCCGATGCTTAGCAACGCCCGATCGATCGTCGCCATATTGTCCCTGTCGATGGTGGCCCCCACGTTCGCTGCAGCCCCGGCCGGACAATCGCCCTATTCCGCGCTCGCCGCGACCGAAGCGCGCGTCGCCGCGATTGGTTTCCGCCTGACGACCGCCAATGCCGCGTGGTGCCCCGTCACCCAGCCGCAGTTCGGATGGATCTGGGGCGATCCGCGGCTTTACGCTCTCGACCGCCGCGCCGAGGCGCTCGCGGCTTATCGCGCTGACGACCAGAACCATGCCTTCATTGCGGCTCTCGCGCCCGACTCTCCCGCCGCAACGGCCGGAGTGCGGATCGGCGCGCCGGTCACGGCAATCGCAGACGCCCCCGTCCCGAACGGCCAAGGCAGTCATCCCTTCGCGCGAATAACGGCCATCGAAACCAGCTTCGCCGCCCGGCCGGTCGGCACCGCGATCGCGCTGCACATCGGCGCGGCGCGGATTTTCAGTGTCACGCCGGTCGCCGGCTGCGTCAGCGATTTTCGCGTCGAGGCCAATGACAAGCCCGGTGCCGTTGCTGACGGACGGATGGTGCTCGTCAACCAAGGCCTCGCCGACTTCGCCGCCGATGACGAAGACCTTGCCGCGGCGATCGCCCATGAACTGGCGCACAATATATTACGGCACCGCGCACGTCTCGACGCAGCGGGAGTCGACCGCGGGCTCGGCAAACAATTCGGTCGCAATGCCCGCCTGTTCAAGCAGACCGAAATCGAGGCCGACCGACTTTCTGTGTGGCTGCTCGCGGGCGCAGGCTATGATCCGACTTCAGCCGCACGCTTCTGGGACCGGTTTGGTCAGCGCAAGGGGCGCCCGCTGCTGCAGGCGAGCACGCACCCAAGCTGGCGCGACCGCGTCGCCGCGCTCAACGCCGAGGCAGCAGCCATCGCCGCGGCACGCGCGGCAGGCCAGTCGTTGCACCCACCGCTGATCGGCGCACCGCCGCCCTTGGAATAAGGCAGCGCGCATCCTATTTTAGCAGCATCCGCTCTCCCCCGAACAAGGACCGATGCCATGACCCATGAAACCGCCATTTTTGCCGGAGGCTGCTTCTGGTGCACTGAAGCCGTGTTCCAGTCGCTCGATGGTGTTGAGGGTGTCGAAAGTGGCTATATCGGCGGCGCAGTGCCCGACCCGACGTACAAGCAGGTGTGCGGCGGCGACACAGGCCATGCCGAGGCGATCCGCATCACATTTGATCCGTCGGTGATCAGCTATGACGATCTGCTCGACGTCCATTTTGCAACGCATGATCCGACGACGCTGAATCGACAGGGCAATGATATCGGCACCCAGTATCGGAGCGCCCTCTTCCCGCTCGACGCCGCGCAGGCCGATGCCGCGCGCGCCGGGATAACGCGCGCTGCTGCCGATTGGCCCGCCCCGGTCGTCACCACGATCGAAGCCGCATCCACATGGTATCCGGCCGAGGACTATCACCAGTCCTATTGGGAAGGCGAAGGCCAGCGCAATCCCTATTGCATGGCGGTTATTCCGCCCAAACTGGCTAAGCTTCGCAAGGGATTCAGTGAGCGTTTGCGTAGCGCATAAAATGGCAATCGGCGGTGCCGTGGCTGTTGCAATATCGCCGCAGGACGTCGCTTTTCGTTGACTTTCCAGTTGTTTTGTCTAGCGGACGCGCCTTCGCTGGAGCACTATGCTCCTGAAACGCAGTTGGGGGCGTTGCCCGGTGTTGGCATCACTTTTTCTGATAGGCTCGCTGTTCACGACACCACAAATGTCGGTTCAGGCCGCAAGCCAGACGGTTGTCGAAGACGGCTCCGGCGGAATGACGCGCGCCGTGAACCGGATGGTTGGCGGTATCGTCAGCTACGCGCGTTGGCCCGACAGGTCGGCCGCGTCGTCGCGCGTTATGTGCTTGGTGGGTACACCGCGGCTGACTGACCGCATGTCGCCCAATGGCCCGGGCCCCGGATCGATCACGGTCCGCCGGACGAGTGCCGACGCCGTTACGACGGATTGCGATATTTTATTCCTGGGCCGTATGCCGGTGGCCGACCGCCGACAACTCATTGCTTGGGTGCGCGGACGTCCGGTCCTGACCATCACCGACGATGACGCCGCGTGCATTTATGGCGCGATGTTCTGCCTCGACAACAAGGCTGCCAATCTCAGCTTTTCGGTCAACCTCGATGCCATCGGCCGTGGCCCGATGCGAATCGATCCGCGGGTACTGCGGATCGGCGGCGGTGAAGGGGGCACGCCATGACCGGCCAGAATCCCTCACCTTCCGTCGAACGGATCGGCGCGCGCACGACGTTGCAAAAGCTGCTGTCGCGCTTTCATTTCGGAATTACGCTGTTCGCCGTCGCGCTGTCCGGCCTGACCATCCTGCTTGCCGGGGTGACTGCGCTGCGCGGCTATGCCGATCGCAATATGGAACTCGCCGCGCAGCTCGGCGCCTATGGCGTCGAACCCGCGCTGGTATTCAACGATCCGCAAGCAGTGCGCGAAGGGCTTGAGCCGCTCACCCGGATTCCCGGCATTGCCAGGTTGCGCGTCCTCAATGATGTCGGCCGGCCGGTCACCGAATGGACGTCTCCGGCCGCGGACCCGGCGCCATTGCTTACCCGGATCTTCTTTCCGCGTCCCTTCGCTGTGACCGTCCAGCGCAATGGATCGGCGATCGGAACGATTGAAGTGTGGGGTGATAGCTCGACGTTGATCGACTATGTCCGCCTTGGCCTGCTCGCCGGACTCGGCTGTCTGTTGATCACCGCCTTCGGCACCATCTTCCTTGCGCGGCGATTCGAATATGAGCTGGTAAAACCACTCAACGAGATTGCCACGGTGGCACATGATGTGCGTCTGCACCGCCGCTTCGACAAGCGCGTGCAGCCGCTCGGCATCGCCGAACTCGACAGGCTCGGCGGAGACATTAATGCACTGCTCGATGAATTGCAGGGGTGGCAGGGCAATATGGAAAGCGAGCGAGCGCTGCTGGCCCACCGCGCCTCGCACGACGCGCTGACCGCAATGCCCAACCGCGATGCCTTTGATACGGAGTTGGCCCAGCGGATCCAGTCCGCGGAAACGCGTGGAGACCGCTTTGCGCTGCTGTTTATCGACGCAGATAATTTCAAGGCAGCTAACGACAATTTCGGCCATGCTGCGGGCGATTCTGTGCTCGTCGCATTGTCGGCATGCATCAAGGACACCCTGCGCAAAGGCGATTTCGCTGCGCGCATAGGTGGCGACGAATTCGTCGTTATCATCGACCCGCTTGACGGCAACGCGTTGCCAGAAAGTCTCGCGGAGCGTATCCACAACTGCGTTGCACAGCCTGTGGAGCTACCCGGCGGCGGAACCTATCGCGTTGCTGTTAGCGTCGGTGTCGCGGTGTATCCCGACAATGGGATCAACGCGACCGCGCTCCTTACGGCGGCCGACGCTGCGATGTATGCCGACAAACTGACCCACCGTTCCAGACGATGACTAGCGGAGAACACCGTGACTCTTGATTTCCCCCGCTCGATCCGGACCCTGTGCCTGACCATTTTCGCCGCGATGCTCGCGGCGTGTCAGAGCGTACCTGCGCCAACCGGCTTCACCGCCGCTCAGATTGCAGCGCTGCAGACTGAGGGTTTTATCGAGAATGACGCAGGCTGGGCGCTGACATTTAACGAGCGCCTGCTCTTCGCCTCGAACGAAAGCATGGTGCATCCCGAACAGAAATCCCGCATCGAGGCGGTTGCGCGTAATCTGGTGTCCGTGGGCATCACCACCGCCCGCATCGAAGGGCACAGCGATTCGACAGGCAAGCCCGCCTATAATCTGGCGCTATCGCAGGCGCGCGCGCAGGCGGTTTCCGCCCCGCTGCAAGCCGGCGGGATGCGCTTCACCGCCGACCAGATCGTTGGCCGGGGCGAAACGGTGCCAATGTCCAGCAACAGCACGGTCGAAGGCCGCCAGGACAACCGCCGCGTCGTCGTGATCGTCACCCCTCAGTAAAAGCCCGGAGGCAAATCTCCGCGACTTTTCTTGCCGGAAATTCGCCGCTAAGCCTCTGCGCATGAAACCGATCCGCAAAGCCGTCTTTCCCGTCGCCGGTCTCGGCACGCGCTTCCTGCCCGCGACCAAGGCGATCCCCAAGGAGATGTTGCCCGTCGTCGACCGGCCGCTGATCCAATATGCGGTCGATGAAGCGCGCGAAGCGGGGATCGAGCAGATGATCTTCGTCACCGGGCGCGGCAAAAGCGCGATCGAGGATCATTTCGACGTCGCGTTCGAGCTGGAAAAAACGATGGCGGAGCGCGGCAAGGATCTGTCGGTGCTCGAACCGACGCGGCTCGGGCCCGGCGCCTGCGCCTATGTCCGGCAGCAGGAGCCGCTCGGGCTCGGTCACGCGATCTGGTGCGCACGCGATATCGTCGGCGACGAACCCTTCGCGATTTTCTTGCCCGACGAATTCATGCACGGATCGCCCGGCTGCATGAAGCAGATGGTCGATGCGTATCACAAAGTTGGCGGCAATCTGATCTCGGTGCTCGAAGTCCCGCACGAACAAGTGTCGAGCTATGGTGTCATTGCCCCCGGCGCGCGCGACGGCGCGCTGACCGAAGTGACGGGCCTGGTCGAAAAGCCGTCGGTCGCCGATGCGCCGTCGAACCTGATCATTTCGGGCCGCTACATTCTGCAGCCCGAAGTCATGGACGTCCTCAAAAATCAGGAAAAGGGCGCAGGCGGCGAAATTCAGCTGACCGATGCGATGGCGACGATGATCGGCAACCAGGCCTTCCATGCGGTCACCTTCGACGGCGCACGTTACGACTGCGGATCGAAGGCCGGCTATATTCAGGCTAATCTGGCCGTGGCGCTGGGACGCCCCGACATCGCCGACGAAGTCCGCGCCTTTGCGATCGACCTGTTGAAATAAGCTCGGCGGAGGCTTGGCGCCCCCGCCGAGCTTGTAATTACTGGCCCTCGATATTGGGCTTCTGGAATGTATCTGCCCCCAGCGTCTTGTAGAGCAAACCGCCGATCGCCCCGCCGATCAGCGGCGCGAGCCAGAACAGCCACAGTTGCTGCAAAGCGATGCCGCCGACGACGAGCGCGGGCCCGGTGCTGCGCGCCGGATTGACCGAGGTGTTCGTCACCGGGATCGAAATCAGGTGGATCAAAGTCAGCGCGAGGCCAATCGCGAGCGGCGCGAAACCTGCGGGCGCGCGGCCGTCGGTCGAGCCCATGATGATCCACAGGAAGAAGGCGGTGAGCACGATCTCGATGATGAACGCCGACCAGACATTATAGCGCCCCGGCGACCCCGCATCGAAGCCATTGGCCGCAAGACCATTGGTCGCAAGGTCATAGGCGGGTGTGCCGCTGGCGATATGATAAAGCAGGAAAGCCGCGACGACCGCCCCGAACACCTGCGCAATGACGTAAAGCGGGATGTCGCGCGCGTTGAACCGCCCGCCCGCCCACAAGCCCACCGTCACAGCGGGATTGAGGTGACAGCCCGAAATATGGCCGATCGCATAGGCCATAGTGACGACCGTCAGACCGAAGGCCAGCGAAACACCCAGAAGTCCGATCCCGACATCGGGAAATGCCGCGGCCAGTACGGCGCTGCCGCAACCGCCAAAGACAAGCCAGAAAGTGCCGATAAACTCGGCAAGACCCTTTTGCATATTGGTCATAGTGACCCTCCTCCCCACCGGCGGCCATCGACGCCCCCGGCGCAGCGTCATCCTATCAGCGCAGCTTATATGGGCAAGCCCTTGCAGAGGCACCGCAAAATCACGCCACTGCGACCGTTTCGACGAAGTGGCGCGCGCGCTGATGGAGCGACAGCGCCGCCTCCGTCAGTCCCGCGGACAGTTGGCCCAGCGTCTGTGCGCCATCGCCGACCGCGGTCGCGCCATGCCCGATTTCGCGGACGCGCGTATCGATTTCGCGCCCCGCGAACACGGCCTGTTCGACATAGCTCGCGATCATCAACGTCGTTGTGCTCTGACCATCGACAGCGCGATCGATCGCGTCGGAAAAACCGTTGTTCGCATCGATCGCCTTTTCGACCTCGACAAATCCCTCGGCGACCTGTCCGACGATATCGCGGATCCGGTCGACATAAAGCGTGATGTCGCTTGCCGCGACGCGCGTCTGGCTGGCCAGTGTCTTCACCTCCGAAGCGACGACGGCAAAGCCGCGCCCCGCATCGCCCGCACGCGCGGCCTCGATGCCCGCGTTGAGCGCGAGCATGTTGGTTCGGCTCGCCATGTCGATGATCAATGCCATCATCTGCTCGATTGCCTGACTTGCGGCCTTCAGCGCCGTGGCCCGCTCGGCTGCCTGCTTGATCTTGGCATAGGCTTCGCCGCGCACTGCGCGGGCGCGCGAACCGTCCTCGACAATCTTCGTCATCGTCGCGGCGAGCGCATGGCCGCGATCTCCAAGTTCCTGAAGCCCCGCGAGCGTTTGCGCCGTTGCGCCCGCAACGGTCACCGCATCGGTACCGGTTTGCCGTGCGCGGTCAGATAAGGTGCCCGCGACCAGTTCGACCTTGCGCGCCATGTCCGACAATGCGCCAGTTAACGCGGTGATCTCTTGCTGGAATTGCCGCCCGGCGCCATCGATATGCGTTGTTCGCGCGACCCGCTCCTGCGCCAATTCGACCTCGCGCAGCATCGCCAGCTTGGCGAGCTGACCGCTATCGAGCGTTTCGACGAAACGCCCTGCCCGCACCAATATCAATTCCTGCTGCCCCGGCGACCGCGCGACGATGCGAAGCAGGTCGGTTGTCGATTGCTCGACATCGGCAACGGGGCACGGTTCGATCATCGCAGTGATCGAACCGCCGATCGTCGGGTTCTGCATCAGCGAAAACCAGAAGGGGCAGAATAGCAATTCGCGTACGCGCTGCTCGCGAATGATGCCGATCGGACGCTCTTCGTCATCGACCACCGCCAGCGCGCGCAATTGCGGATTGCTTCGAAACAGGTCGATGACCTGTGACATATGTGCATCGGCGCAGATCGCCGAGGCATGGCCCGGCGACGGTGAAAAGGCATATCCGATGGCGTTCATCCGTCTTTCTTCACTCCGCGATCCTGTTGGATGCCGACCTAGAGCGCCTTGGTAAACACGACTTTAACCAATTATTTCAGTGATGTGACACATTGGCCGCTCGCCGGCGCCTTCCGTCGCAATATCCTGTTCAGATCACGGCGCATATGCGAAGGGGAGTGCCCCACGAGGAGAATTTTATGCGCGTTTTAATCGGTGCGATGCTGGCCGTGCCCTTGCTTTCGGGCTGTGTCAGCGCGGTGAAAACGATCGTGACCGCGCCGGTAAAGGCAGTGGGACAGGTCGCCGACTGGTCGACGACCAGCCAGGACGAATCCGACCGCAACCGCGGCCGCGAAATGCGCAAGCGCGAAGAACAACTCGGCAAGCTGTCGCGTCAACGCGACAAGGCTGCCGAGAAATGCCGCGACGGCAAAGCGGACCAATGCCAGCGCGCCGAAGTCCTCGAACATGAAATCGAAGCGGTGATGGCGGAGCCGCGCTAAGCGATCACCGCACCCGGCGGCCGGTCCACACGACGCGGCCGACCAATTGCACCGAAGCCATCGGCAGGTTGTCCCAGCTGCGATAATGTGGATTGTCGCTGATCACCGAGATCCGGCCCGGCCCCGGCGCGCGCGCGATGCGCTTCACCATCAGCACATCGTCCATGCGCAGGACATAAATGCCATCGCGCAGCCGCGCCGCGGCGTCGCCGCCATCGACCAAAATATCATCGCCATCGTCGAGCGTCGGCGCCATCGAATCGCCTTCGACGCGGATGATGCTGAGCGCGCGCGGATCTGCGCCGAGATCGCGTAGCCATTTGGGGTCGAAAGCGACCTCGCCCTCGACTGCCTCGCCGTCGATGCTGGCGCCCGCGCCTGCCGAGGCTCCGATCGCGAGCTTGGGTACCAGGATCATCCCGGACCCGCGCGCCCGCGCGTGCGTCGCGACGCGCTGCACCGGGCCACCGAGCATCGCTTCGGACACGCCCAGATAAGCAGCGATACGCGCGCGGTCAGGCTCGGCCAGCCGCCGCGGCGAGCCGCGCTTGATATATTGCTGAATATAGGCGGGATTGCGTCCGATCACTTGCGATATGCGCGCGTAATCAATCCCCCTTTCGGTCAGGAGACGGTCGAGCGCAGCGCGCGGATCCTCGATAAAATCTGCCATGGGTCGCTTTGGGCTGGTCCTTCCTATTTCGTCTGTACCAAGCGGATTTTTCCTAGACAAGTAGGAAAATGAGCATCAGATAGGAAATATCCTATCAGTGGAGTCGCCGGGTGTGAGTGCGGTCAGGGAGAAATTTATGGAACAAAAGCTTTTGCAACGGATCGACGCATTTCTGAGCGAATCGACGATGCCTCCCAGCGTCTTTGGTCGCGCCGCCGTGCATGACCCTCGCCTTGTCAGCGATTTGCGCGGCGGCCGCGAACCCGGCCTTGAGTTGATATGCCGAGTTGAACATTTCATGAACAAATGGCGAGCCGACCGACGCTCCGGCCATGTCGTACCACTTGGCGATCGACGAACGCGCGCGGTCCGTAGCCTTGTTTTGGGAGAAAACGCATGATCCGCTGGTCGCCAACCCTACCGACGCGTCCCGGCTGCCCGCACCGTCGACTTCGGTGCCTGTTGCTGCGCGAATTGCCCGAAGGCTTGGAGCCGGGCGCATCAATCTTTCGGCCGTGGGCCAGCGCAAGTTTCGTCGGCGCCCGCCACATCTTTCCATTTACGGTTACGGCCAACGAAAATGCTGAGCTGCTCTGCACACTGCAGGACCAGCTAAATGCAATTGAGTGGACCCTGCCCGGCCATATTGTCGCCGATGTCGTTGTTGAAGGCGGCGCCGATGCTGGCGCGCTGCGAATCGAAATTCTGACCGTCGAGGATTAGCCGACCGACTGACGCGTCATCCGGTGCAGCGTGCTGAGCGCGGCTTCGAGCGCAAGGTCCATCTCCGGCTCGTCTTCGGCAATAGCGTCGTCGGACGCCGGGACGGCGGCGGTCGTCGTGGGCGCATCCGCTACCTGATGACGTCGCGCGAGCCCCGCTTCGAGTCGGGCCACCATCGCACCAAGCGACTTGTCGGCCGCGTCGGGCATCACCGGCCTGCTGATCTCGGCGGGTTGCAGCCACGGTTCATTGCCATCGAAATTTTCTTCGGGCGCCAGATCGGCGAGCACGAGTTCGTCCGTATCGCCGAGATAAAAATCGGCGGCGCGCGACGTCTCGACGACGCTCGCGCCGATTGCGCCCAGCCCGCCCGGTGGCAAGTCGCGACCCGCGCGGATCGGCGGACGCGGCGGATCGTCAGGATGCACGTCGACGCGGCGGCGCGTCAGCACGGGCTCGCCATCCTCCACGTCGACCGGAGCGCGGCGAAACCGGTCGCGCAGCGATGACAGGCCTGCGGCGTCGGGTCTTGCAATCAACAGCGCAACGAGACCCGCAATGACGGCGGCGACTGCAGACATGCCGAGCGCGAGCACCAATCGTCCGGCATTGCCGATCGGCGGCACGAAAAAGTCCGACAAGCGGTCGAGATAGAGGTTCCAGCTGATCCCGACGACCCACGAAAAAGGCATAATGGCGGCGAACAGGAAGGTCAGCGCCGCAGCCCCAATCACTGCTGGTATCGCAGGCTGAAGCGCGCGCCATAAGCCGTTCGCGACAAGCTTCGCGCGATTGTCGCTGGTCTCGTCCATAGTGTCCAAATCTGTGTAGCCCACCGGGGCCATCCTTTCGTTGATCATCGACAACCGTCAAACGCCGCTGCGCAACAATTGCTGGTAAACCGGCTCGTAACGTAAAATGTTTGATGACCAGTTACGATGACTTTCGACAAAAATCCGCGCCGTTCGCCTTCGCTCGGGCCACACGTCCCGATTATCGAGCAGAGTCGCGAGCGCTTCGGCGATCGCTGATGCATCGTCGGGCGCGAATAACGTGCCCGTCACACCATCTTCGATCAGTTCGCGATGCCCGCCGACATCGGATGCGGCGACGAGCTTGCCCTGCGCCATCGCTTCGAGCGGCTTCAACGGCGTGACAAGGTCGGTCAGGCGCATCTTCTTGCGCGGGTAGGCAAGGATATCGATCAGCGAATAATAGCGCTCGACCTCCTGATGCGGCACGCGGCCGACGAAATGAATATGCCCCGCGGCAGGTGAAGCAGCAGCCTGCGCCTTAAGCGCCGCTTCCATCGGACCGCCGCCGACGAGCAGCAGCCGCGCGCTGGGCTGCGCCGCAACGAGCGCAGGCATCGCGGCGATCAGATCGTCGATCCCCTCATAATCGTAGAAGCTGCCGATATAGCCGATCACCGCATCGTCGGCGGACAGGCCGAGGTTCTCGGCGAGCGCATCGTCGCGCGGCGTGGGCGTACCGAAAAGTTCGAGATCGACGCCGTTCGGCGAGACGGTAATCTTTGCAGGATCGATCCCGCGCGCGATCAAGTCGCCGCGCAGACCTTCACAGATTACCGCAACCGCATCCGCGGACTTCACCGCATGCGTTTCGAGTTGCTTGGTCAGCCAGTAACGCAGGCTGCCTTCGCGCCCGGTGCCATTGCCGACCGCGGCGTCTTCCCAAAAGGCACGAATTTCATAGATGACCGGAATGCCGAGCTTTTTGCCGACGCGCAGCGCCGCGAGTCCATCCATCACCGGAGAATGGGCATGCAGCAGGTCGGGCTTCCATTGCTTCACAAGCGCCTCGAGGCGTTTTGCGAGCGCGCCAATCTCGCGCCACTCACGAATTGCCGGCGGCGCGGGTGCGATCGGGGCGGTACGATAGAAGGTGAGCCCGTCCACCGTTTCGCCATCAGGGCCCGGCTCGGGGTGCCGCACGCCGGTCACGCCCGCGACCTCCCAACCCTTGGCGACCTGCGCCTTCATCAGCGCGCGCGTGCGAAAAGTGTAGCCGCTATGCGCGGGCAAGCTATGATCGAGGACATGCAAAATTCTGGTCATTATGCTGGTCTTTCGCAGACAAGGCTTAACGCGGCGTCAACCCAGATAGACTAGGCAACGCCTTCTATGGTCGACAATTTTTCCATTGGCCTGACGCACGTCCTGATGGCGATCGCGTTGTGGCGCCTGCTCTATCGCGACGATCTCGACCGCGAGACCAGCCCGCGTCTGCAGTGGCAGCAACGTCGCGACTCCGAACGCGCCGACGAGGACGCACGCCCCGATGCGTGACATCGCATTCGTCGCCTTTCTGTTCGCCTTCATCGGGGTCGGCTTTCGCAAGCCGTTCCTGTTCGTGCTGTGCTTTTGCTACATCGACATCGTCGCGCCGCAGCGGCTGAGCTATTTCCTGATCAACTCGATTCCGATCTCGCTGATCGTGTTTGGTCTTGCGATTGTCGGCTGGCTCGCGGTCGACGACAAGCGCGACACACGGTGGTCGGGGCGGCAGTTCATGCTGATGGCGCTGTTGCTCTATTGCTGGATGACGACCATCCAGGCCGACTTCCCGGTCGAGGCAGCCGACAAATGGAGCTGGGTCTGGAAGGCGCTGGTCTGGGCGATCTTCCTGCCGCTCACCTTGCGTACCAAGCTGCGCATCGAATCGCTGATCGTGATCATGCTGCTGTCGGCGGCGGCGATCGCCATTGCTGGCGGGATCAAGACCGCGGCGGGCGGCGGCGGCTACGGCACGCTACAGTTGCTGCTCAACGAAAATTACGGCCTCTATGAAGGGTCGATCATGTCGGCGGTGGGCATTTCAATCATCCCGCTAATCCTCTGGTATCGCAATCATGGCACGATCTTCCCGCCCGACTGGCGCGTCTCGATCTTCTGTTTCGCGCTCGTCTTCGCTTGCGCCCTGCTCCCGATCGGCACGCAAGCCCGCACCGGCCTAGTCTGCATCGTCATTCTTGCAATCCTGTCACTGCGTTCGGTCAAGCACCGCTTTCTCTATGTCGCGGGCGCGGGGCTGCTCGCCGTCGCGGCGATTCCCTTCCTGCCACAAAGCTTCACCGAACGGATGGAAACGATCCGCGACCACAAGTCGGACCAGTCGGCCTCGACGCGCGTCGCGGTTTGGGCGTGGACATGGGAATATGCGAAGGAGAATCCGTTCGGCGGCGGCTTCGAAGCCTATATCCAGAACCGCGTCCGCGTCGAAAAGGCCGCGAGCGCCTACGACCCCAACGCACCGCAAAATTCGCAGGCGACGGTTTATGAGGAGCATTCGCGCGCCTATCATTCGAGCTATTTCGAAATGCTCGGCGAACAAGGCTACCCCGGCCTCGCGCTGTGGCTGCTGATCCACATCGTCAGCCTCGCGCGGATGGAGCAGCTGCGGCGTCGCTATCTCAAGACGCGGCGTGCCGAAGAACAATGGATCGCGCCGCTGGCGACCGCGCTTCAGCACGGGCATGTGACCTATATGGTCGGATCGCTGTTCGTCGGTATCGCGTTCCAGCCGTTCATCTACATGATGCTCGCGCTCGAAATGGGGCTGACGACCTATTGCCGCCGCCGCGAGCATGAGGCCGGTTGGCGCCCGCTGACCGCGCGTCCGGCGCAGGTCCCGGCGCGGCATATAGCGGCTGACGTCGGCTGACGCGGAACCATCGGGCACGCCAGAGCGCTAATGCCCCATGTCCGCTACCCGCCTTGTCCATATCGACGACAGCCTGCCCGGGATCAGTCGCGCGCGCTCAGGCGTCGGGTGGCGCTACCGCGACGCCAAGGGAAAGATCATCCGCGAACGCGACGAGATCGACCGCCTGAACGCGATCGCGCTGCCCCCCGCCTATGAGGACGCCTGGTTCTGCCCGGCCGCGAACGGCCATATCCTCGCAACGGGCTATGACGCGCGCGGGCGCAAGCAATATCGCTATCACCCCGAATTTCGGATGGCGCGCGACGCTGACAAATATGATCGCTGCGCTGCATTCGGTCACGCGCTTCCGTTGCTCCGCGCGCGGCTCGTCGACGATCTGAACCGCCGGACTTTATGTTCGGAGCGCGTCGTCGCGGCAGTCGTGCGCCTCCTCGACCTCGCCGCGCTTCGGATCGGCAACGAGCAATATGTTGCCGCGAACAAAAGCTTCGGTGCGACGACTCTACGCCAGCGTCACGCCAAGCTGTCGGGCAAGACATTGCACCTTAGTTACCGCGCCAAGGGCGGCACGCAGCGCGAAGTGACGATCAGCGACCGCAGCCTCACGACGCTTGTCCGGCGTTTGCAGGATCTGCCCGGACAAAATCTGTTCCAATATCAGGATGACGACGCGCTGTGCGCGGTCGGGTCCGAGGATGTGAACGCCTATATCCGCGACGCGATGGGCGGCGATTTCAGCGCCAAGCATTTCCGCACCTGGACCGCGAGCGTCGAGGCCTTCTCCTTTCTCTATGACGCCCCCGACCCGCCGACGCTGAAGGCCATGCTCCAGCACGTCGCGGACCGCCTCGGCAACACCCCCGCGATCGCGCGAAAGGCCTATGTTCACCCCGCAATGCTCGCCGCCGCGCAGGCGCGCGAGGATTTCGCTGCCGAGGTTGGCGCCTTGCCGCGCGCGACGCGCTATCTTTCGCGTTACGAACGCGGATTTTTGACCTATCTGGAGCAGGCGCCCGCGGCCGCGGTGCTGCTCCAATCCGCCTGATCCCACTCAAGAGGACCCGACGTGAATCTCTCCTTACTCGCCGCCGCCGGCCCGAAAGCTGCGCCTGCAAAAGCCGCCGCGACCAATCCCGCCGAAGATCTCCAGCGCTATTGGGACCTCAGCATTGGCTGGATGAACAGCCATTGGCTGCAGATCGGCATCGCAATCGGCGCGGGTCTGCTCATCTATTTCGTCCTCTCGATGGTCCGCACCTTTGCGCTCAAGCACGCGCAATCGGCCGAGGGCGAGATGACGCTCACCCACATCGCGGGGCGCGTGATCCACAAGACCAAGTCGACCGTGCTCGCGATCATCGCCATCCGCATGGTTGCGGGCTATGCGCAGCCGCCCGTGGTGATCATGCAGATCATCCAGTTCATCTTCACCGTCGCGGTCGTGCTGCAGGTTGCCATCTGGGCGCGCGAGATCGTGCTTGGCCTGATCCAGCGCCGCGCAGCCGAGGGAAATAACGAAACGCTCAGCAATGCGATGGGGATCATCCGCCTGCTGATCAGCATCGCGCTGTTCGCGATCGCCGCGATCGTCATCCTCGACAATATGGGCGTGAATGTCACCGGCCTGATCGCCGGTCTCGGCATTGGCGGCATCGCCATCGGCCTTGCTGCGCAGGGGATATTCTCCGACCTCTTCGCGTCGCTCTCGATCATCTTTGACCGGCCGTTCCGCGTCGGCGAGACGATCAAATATGACACGAGCACGGCAACCGTCGAGCGCATCGGGCTGAAAAGCACGCGCCTCCGCTCGCTCAATGGTGAGCTTTTGGTGATTTCGAACACGAATTTGCTGAGCAAGGAGATCACCAATTTCGCTCATCTCCACCGTCGGCGAATCACCTTCAAGATCGGGGTGATCTATCAGACGACGCCCGAGATGCTGCGCGACCTGCCCGCGCTGCTCGAAGAGCAGGTCGTCGGCGCGGGCCATGAATTCATCCGGTCGAGCTTCATCACCTTCGGTGCATCGAGCCTCGATTTCGAACTGCTCTTCGATGTTTTCAGCGATCAGTTTGACGTCGTTGCTGCGGCGCGAACCGAAGTCGGCATCCGGATTTTCGACGCAATGACGCGCGGCGGTTACGGCTTTGCCTATCCGACGCAGACCAGCTTTACCGCGGCGCCCGACGGCACGATGGTCATGCCCTATCCCGAGTCCCCGAAACCCAGAGCGGCCGCACCAAAGGCCGCCAAGCCCGGCTGACGCTACGGCAGCGAGGGCGCACGTCTTCGCCCTTGTGCAACCCTGATCGACAGGCCTAGAAACCGCCCCTCAACACGCCAGCTAGGGGAAAATCGATGGGCGGAATCACGCCACAGGAACTGCAGACCAAGGTCGGTCAGCATCTGGGTACGTCGGATTGGGTGCTCGTCGATCAGGACATGATCAACAAGTTTGCCGACGCGACGGGTGATCATCAGTTCATCCATATCGACGAGGAAAAAGCCAAGCTGACGCCGTTCGGCGGCACGATTGCACATGGCTTTCTGACGCTGTCGCTGATGCCTATGCTCGGCGCCAGCACCGACGGCCCGAAGGTCGCCGGGATCAAGATGGGCGTCAATTACGGCTGCAACAAGGTCCGCTTTCTCTCGCCCGTGCGTTCGGGCAAGCGCGTCCGCAGCCATGTGAAGCTGCTCGAGCTGGAAGAAAAGCGCCCCGGCCAGTGGCAGCAGACCAATGAAGTCTCGGTCGAGATCGAAGGCGAGGAAAAGCCTGCCCTCATCGCCGAATGGATCAGCCAGTTTTTCGTTTGAATTAACTCCCCTCCCGCTTCCGGGAGGGGTCGGGGGAGGGCCTGTTGGCCGTGCGCTACCCTGACTTGCCCCACCCAAACTCTCCCCGGAAAGGGAGGGCTCAAGTAACAAAGGAATTACATCATGCGTGACGCAGTCATCGTTTCCACCGCCCGCACTCCGCTGACCAAGGCGGGGCGCGGTTCGTTCAACAACACGCTCGCGCCGACGCTCGGCGCCTATTCGGTCCGCGCTGCGGTCGAACGCGCCGGACTTGAAGGCGGCGAAATCGATGACGTGCTGTTCGGCGCGGCGATGCAGCAAGGGTCGCAGACGATGAACGTCGCGCGCCTGATCGCGCTGCGCGCCGGCCTGCCCGTCACCGTCCCCGGCATGTCGATCGACCGCCAATGCTCGTCGGGCCTGATGACGATCGCGACTGCCGCAAAGCAGATCATCGTCGACCGTCAGGATATTGCCGTCGCCGGCGGCATCGAGTCGATCTCAAAAGTCAGCGGCAGCGGCAAGGTTTTCATCGAAACCGACGCCGAACTGATTGCGATGCACAAAGACACCTACATGCCGATGATCGGCACGGCAGAGGTCGTCGCCAAGCGTTACAACATCAGCCGCGAAGCGCAGGATGAATATTCGCTCCAGTCGCAGCAGCGCACCGCCGCCGCGCAGGCTGCCGGCCTCTTTGCCGACGAGATCGTCGCGTGCAATGCAACGATGGCGGTCGTCGACAAGGAAACGAAGGAAGTCAGCTTCCGCGACGTCGTCGCAGACAAGGACGAGTGCAACCGCGTGGATACCACGCTTGAAGGCCTCGCAAGCCTGAAGCCGGTGATGGGCGAAGGCCACACCATCACGGCAGGCAACGCCAGCCAGCTCGCCGACGGCTCGTCGGCCTGCGTCGTGATGGAAGCCAAGGTCGCCGAGAAGCGCGGCCTCCAGCCGCTCGGCCGTTATGTCGGCATGGCGGTTGCCGGCACCGAGCCCGACGAAATGGGCATCGGCCCCGTCTTCGCAATTCCGAAGCTGCTCGAACGCTTCGAACTCAAGATGGACGATATCGGTCTCTGGGAACTCAACGAAGCCTTCGCCGTGCAGGTTCTCTACTGCCGCGACCAGCTCGGCATTCCGAACGAGCTTCTCAACGTCAATGGCGGCTCGATCTCGATCGGCCACCCCTTCGGCATGACCGGCGCGCGCTGCGTCGGCCACGCATTGCTCGAAGGCAAGCGTCGCGGCGTCAAATATGCCGTCGTCACCATGTGCATCGGTGGCGGCCAGGGCGCAGCAGGCCTGTTCGAGGTCTTCTGATTTGCGGCTGACCAAACCGCGTATCGAGCCGGTCGATCTCGACCGGCTCGATACCGACCAGCGCGCGGCGCTCGAACCCTTTCTTGCCTCCGATGGGGGCAAGGTTGGGGGTGGCAAGATTCTCAATATCTTCCGCACCCTTGCCCATGCGCCCAAGGCGCTCACCGCCTTTCTGGGCTGGGGCAATTACATCCTGTCAAAGCGCAACGCGCTGTCCCCCCGCGACCGCGAACTCGTCATCCTGCGCACCGGTTATAATTGCCGGTCGGGATATGAGTGGACGCAGCACAAGCGCATTGGGCTCGACTGCGGCCTCACCGAAGACGAAATTGCGCGGATCAAGACCGGCCCCGATGCCGAAGGCTGGAACGACCTCGACCGCGCAATGCTCCGCGCGACCGACGATCTCACCGGCAATCACTTCGTCACCGATTCAAGCTGGGTCGCGCTGGCGCCGCTCGGCGACAAGGGCCGCATGGATTTGGTGATGACCGTCGGCCAATACACACAAGTATCGATGATTTTGAACAGCTTCGGCATTCAGGTCGAGGACGGCTGGACCGTCGATCCCGATCTGAAAGCCTGAGATTTAGGAGAGAGACATGAGTGGAATCGGTATAGTCGCAACGCTGCGCGTCCAGCCCGGCAAGGAACAAGAATTTGAGGGCGTGTTCGCCGAGCTCGCGCCTGCGGTGCAAGCGAACGAGCCGGGCAACAGCTATTACAAGCTGTTCCGCACAGCCGAGACCGGCGTCTACAAAGTGCTCGAATGCTATGACGACGACGCGGCGGTCGACGCCCACCGCGCGTCGGACCATTTCCGTTCGCTCGGCGCCAAGCTCGGCCCCTGTCTCGCCGGCGCGCCTGAGATCGAACGGTTGAGCGCGGTTTAACGCACAGCGACCGATTGCGAAAATTCCTGAAATTCAGCCCCTCCTCTGAAGAGGAGGGGTTGGCAAAATATTAGCTTACGGCACCTAGGCCGACATCCACCCTCAACGGACCCGGTTGAAGCTGTTTGTCCGCATCGCGGGCACGCCGCCTTCCTTGAAATAGACCACCGTCTCGGTCATCGTCCTGCCGTCGGGCGACACCGTATAGGTTCGCATCGATCCCGGATTTCCGCGCAGCGCGAGCGCGGTCACCATGACGCCCGGCTCGGGCAGCCGCGTCGCCGCCATGTCGGCTTCCAGATTGCCCTCGACCGGCGTCGCGGTTCCGTCGGGAGCAAAGGTCGAGATCGCCAGCACCGCCTTTCCGTCGGGCAGCACCACATCGACTTTGGTCCGCCACTTGCCGCCGCCCGCATCGCTATGGGTGATCGTGACGCTCTTCGGCCGCGCTTCGGCGGGCATCGTCAGCTTGGCAATATCGACCGCCCAACTCCCCAACAGCGGTGACGTTGATGGCGCTTCGGCGAGGGCGGGCGTACCGCACATCGCGGACGCGGCGAACAGGATCGAGTACAATCTACGCTTCATAGCACCTCTCCAGATAGAGTGCCGGTTTCCGGCTTATCATGCTGCATAACATCGGGTTTCCCGACCTGTCGACCGCCCTGCCCGCGGGCGGTTATCCAACCTCGGCAATCTCGCCCGTCAGGTCGCCAAGCAGATAGCGCGGCCCCGCCCCGCGCTGCGCAGCCTTGTCCTCGCGGTTGTACAGCGCACATTTCTTGAGGCTAAGGCAGCCGCAGCCGATGCAGTTGCCGAGGAGTTCGCGCGTGCGTTCGAGCGCGACGATCTGCGCATCGATCCGCGTCCGTAGCCCGGTGCTGATCCGCGTCCAGTCGGCGCCATTGGGTGTCCTCCCCGCCGGGAGCCGCGACAGTTCAGCCGCAATCTCTTCGAGACTCAGCCCCAATTGCTGCGCAATCAGGATGAACGAGATGCGGCGAATGTCGGCGCGCAGAAACCGCCGCTGGCCGCCACTCGTCCGCAGCGCTTCGACCAGCCCCTTCGCTTCGTAAAAGCGGATTGCCGACACCGCGACGCCCGTCCGTGCCGCGAGGTCGCCGATAGCGATCAGGTCGGTGCGATGCACTCTCATATCCTCCCGTCATTTTGCGGAGCGAGACCATGACGAGCCCGATCGCCCGCCAGTGATTTCCTCTTGATCTAAACCTGACTTGAGCTTTCATAAGCTGTGCGTCAACGCGAATCAGGAGAATATTAGGTGACGCATCCCTTCATCGAGCATGTGAATCTGACGGTCAGCGATCCCGACCGGACCGCCGGAATCCTCTCGGCCATTTTCGGCTGGCACGAACGCTGGCGCGGCCCCGCGCGCGACGGCGGGCGCACGATCCACCTTGGCAGCGATGCCGCTTATGTCGCGCTCTACACCGGCCCCGACGGCCAACACGCCGATGCGCAATATCCCAAGGGCGCGCCACTCAACCACGTCGGGGTGCAGGTGGAAGATCTCGACACGATCGAGATGCGTGTGAAGGCGGTCGGCCTCACGCCCTTTAATCATGGCGACTACGAACCCGGCCGCCGCTTCTATTTCTTCGACCCCGACGGCATCGAATATGAAGTCGTCAGCTATGCGGAGGCGCGGCCGCGCTGAACCGGGCAACATCTGCGCTGCTGCTGCGTTGTTCACTCATCAACGCACGAAAGGAAATTCCCATGAGTGACGACATCAAGAAGCAGTTCTGGAAGGCACTGGCCGACAGCCCCTACGTCATGCTGGGCGCAAGCGGCGAGCGCGAGCACAGCGTTCCCATGAATGCCCAGCTCGACAAGGATGCGAATAGCGCCGTCTGGTTCTTCACCGCGACCGACAACCGCCTTTCGGGCGGCGGGCCCGCGATGGCGCAATTTTCGGCAAAGGGTCATGACCTGTTCGCCTGTATCTCGGGCACGCTCGTGCACGAAAGCGACCGCGCGGTTCTGGACAAGCTCTGGAACAACAGCATCGCGGCCTGGTACGAGGGCGGCAAGGACGATCCGAAGCTCGTCCTCCTCCGCTTCGACCTCGACAACGCCGAAATATGGACCGCGGATGCGAGCATCAAAGGCCTGTTCAAGCTCGCCACCGGCATGACGATGAAGGAAGGCGAACTCGGCAAACATGCCGAAGTGGCGCTTTAGTAAAAAACGTTGCCCCCGCGAAGGCGGGGGCGACAATTAATTGACCGGCGGTCCAACCCGTCCCTCGCGAAATTCGAACCCACCTTCACGGTCGCGCTCCAGCAGCGCAGGGCCGTCGAGGTCAACCCATCGTGCGCGCTGCGCCAACACGAAGGCAGGCGCGATCGCCAGACTCGTCGACAACATGCATCCGACCATGATCGACAGCCCTGCTGCGTCGGCGGCATCAGCGATCCGCAGCGCCTCGGTCAGCCCTCCCGCCTTGTCGAGCTTGATATTGATCCCGTCGTAAAACGGCCCGATCCGCGCCACATCGGCCGCGGTCTGACAGCTTTCATCAGCGACAAAGGGCAAGGGCGCATAGATCGGATCGAGCAATGCGTCAGCGCCCACTGGCACCGGTTGCTCGATCATCTCGACCCCCAAGTCGTGCAGCGCCTCGGCTTCGCTCAAAATATCGATATCGCGCCAGCTTTCGTTAGCATCGACGATCAGCCGGGCTTCAGGCGCGCCCTTTCGCACCGCGGCGACGCGCAGCCGATCATCCTCGCCGGTCAGCTTGAGTTTGAGCAAGCGATAGCCGTCGGCCGCTGCCGTCGCGGCCTGCTCCGCCATCGCGCCGGGGCTGCCGAGCGAGATGGTGAAGGCGGTCACGCGCGACGTCGGCGCCCCATCGCACCCTGCGACTTGCCACAGCCGCAGGCCGCGCTGGCGCGCTTCCAGGTCCCATAAGGCGCAATCGAGCGCGTTGCGCGCCGCACCTGCCGCCATCAACTCCTGCACCGCCGCGCGCGCCTCGGCTGCACCCATCTCGGCGATATGCGGCGCCGCCGTCAATATCTGGTCGCGGCAGCCCGCCGCATCCTCGCCCAGATAATATATCGGCGTTCCCTCGCCGCGCCCGGTCGCGCCCTCGCCTTCGATTTCGGCCACGACGACATCGACATGCGTTTTCGCGCCGCGACTGATCACGAACGCCCCCGCAACCGGCCATCGTTCGACACGCGCGCTTTTCAGTTGGATAGCCATGCAGGAAGGCTAGTGTAGATCGCGATGACCGGCAAATCCCTTTCCGAACGTATCGGCGACCT
>JAURVS010000025.1 GCA_030655355.1 Sphingopyxis sp. | reverse complement strand
TCGACACGATCGAAAGCGGGATGGGGGGCGTGAACAGCTTCGTCATCTCGACGCTCGACACGCCGTTCGGCGGGCTCAAGGAATCGGGCTTTGGCAGCGAAAGCGGGCCGGAAGGGCTTGATGGCTATCTGGTGACCAAGGCGGTGCACATTTATTGACGATAATCCTCCCCGTCGCGAAGCGATGGGGAGGGGGACCTGCCGCGCGATCGCAAAGATCGATTTCCGGCACCTTGCCGCAGCGGACTCGCCCGGCTGTCAAAAAACTGTAATCTTCCGGTCAACTGATTGTCACCGTTCGCCCGTAGGCGATTCGCGAGACAGGATTTTCAGTCTGGGGGACAGGGACGATTTCATGGTGACGCTGATGTCCGGATCGGCCGTTCGGCTGCCGCGCACGTTGCCCGCCTGGCTGCGTGTCGGTCGGCGCTCGCCGCGCGAAATCTGGCCGCAGTTGCTGGTCGTCGTGCTCGGCGCGCTGCTGATATGGCAATGCGTACGCCTGCTCTGGGTGCTCTTGACCCCGCTGTCGCCGCTCGGCGCGTGGCAGCCGCAGGCCGCGGTCATTGCATCGCCCGCCGAACGGCGAGCGCTCTTCTCCAGTTTCGATCCCTTTTTCCGGGGTAATGTGCAGGGGCCCGCCTCGGCGACGGTCACTGCGCTCGGCCTGACGCTTTTCGGCATCAACCTCAATGAGGCGACGGGCGGCGGCTCGGCGATCATCGCGGGCGAGGACGGGGTCCAGAACAGCTATGCCGTTGGCGACGAGATTGCGCCGGGAGTGAAGCTGGTCGGCGTTGCGTTCGACCATGTGCTGCTCGATCGTGGCGGCGCGAGCGAAAGCCTGTTCCTTGATCAGAGCGGCGATGCGGCGGTTGCCAACCCTGCCAACCCATCGAGCCCACTCCCGCCGCCGACGCCCGAAATCGGCGCCTCGCCGACCGCCAGTGCGAGCGGCGAGATGACGCCCGCCGCCATCAAGGCGGGTGTCGGCTTTGCGCCGCGCACCGAAGACGGGCGTGTCACCGGCATCGTCGTTCAGCCGCAGGGCGACGGTGCGGCCTTCCGCGCCGCGGGCCTCCGTCCGGGGGACGTCATTCGTTCGGTCGGCGGCCGCCCGATCGGTTCGGCGAGCGATGCGGCCGCGCTTGCCAATCAAATTACGCCGGGTGCGCGTATCGCGCTCGAAGTCGAGCGCGGCGCCAGCGTCGTTCCCGTCGCCATTTTCCTCTCGAAACAATAGAGACCCATGCGCCTGAAACTTTCCCTGATGCTTGCCGCGGCGCTGATTTCTGCCACTCCGGCACCTGCGTTCGCCCAATATACGCTGAACGTCCGCGACGCCGACATCCGCGCCTTCATCCAGGATGCGGCGCGGATCACCGGCCGCACCTTCGTCATTGACGGCCGCGTTAACGGCAAGGTGTCGGTGGTCACCGACCGTCCGCTGTCGCGCAGCGAATATTTCGAGATTTTCCTGTCGACGTTGCGGTCGAACGGGCTTGTGGCCGTTCCCGGACCCAATGGCAGCTACCGCGTCCAGCCGATCGACGGCGCCGCGGCGCAGCCCGGCCGGATCGGCAGCGGCGGCGCGGCGCAGAACCAGTTCGTCACCGAAATCATCCGCCTGCGTCACATCGACGCCGTGGCGGCCGTCGAAACGCTGCGTCCGCTGGTCAGCGCGCAAGGATCGCTCACTGCGAACCGCAACGCCAACAGCCTCGTCGTCGCCGACTTTGCCGACAATATCCGCCGCATCCGCGCGCTTGCATCGAGCATCGACCGCGACAGTTCGACGAGCCAGATCGTCACGCTGAAAAATGCCGGCGCGCGCGAGATTGCCGCCGCATTGCAGGCGCTGGTGCCGACGACGGGCGAGGGGGCGCAGAAACCCGTCGCGATCGTCCCGATCGACAGCAGCAACGCCATCGCGCTACGCGGCGATCAGGCGATGGTCGCGCGCTTCGTCTCGATGGCGAATGATCTCGACGCAAAGGCTGCGGGCGGCACCGAACTCCGCGTCTATTGGCTCGAACATGCCAATGCCGAAACATTGCTGCCGACGCTGCAGCAACTCATCGGCGGCGGCAGCGACCCGGCGCAAAAGGCAGGCCTGTCGCCTGCATCATCGTCTTCCTCGTCATCATCGAGCGGCGGCGCCAGCGCGGCTCCTGCGGCGGCGGCGCCGACCGCTTCGGCTTCGACGGGCAGCGGCGGCAGCGGCAGCATTTCGACGCGCGGCCCCGCGATCGTCACGCGCTATGAGGGTGCGAATGCGATCATCGTCGCCGCGAACAGCGAAGTGCAGCGGATGCTCGGCGAACTGATCCGCCAGCTCGACAGCCGCCGCCAGCAAGTGCTGGTCGAAGCGATTGTCGTCGAAATCGGTGACGATGCGGCAAAACGGCTCGGCGTCCAATTCCTTCTGGGCGGCAAGAATATCCCCTTCGTCGCGACCAGCTACAGCAATGCAACGCCGAATATCCTGACGCTCGGCGGCGCCTATGCGGCCAATCAGCTGGGCCAACAGACGACGACGGTCAACGGCACCACGACGGTGACGCAGACGAACAGCTCGCTTGGCAACAGTTTGCAGGAAGCGGCGGCCGCATCGCTCCTGACAGCAACGGGCGGTTTTGCGGGCTTCGCGGGCGACATAGGTAAAAACACGATCTTCGGCGCGATCATCAATGCGGTGAAGTCGGACACAACCTCGAATCTGCTCGCGACCCCGCACATCGTGACACTCGACAATCAGGCCGCGAAATTCCTTGTCGGACAGGATGTGCCGATCACGACGGGCGAACAGCTGGGCGACAATTTTGAAAATGCCTTCCGTACCGTTCAGCGCGAAGAGGTCGGGATCAAGCTGGAAGTGACGCCGCAGGTCAATGGCGCGGGTGAAGTGAAGATGTTCCTGCGCCAGGAAGTGTCGAGCGTTGCTGGGCCCGTTTCATCGCGCAACAGCGACCTCATTCTCAACAAACGCTCGTTCGAAACCGTGCTCACGGTCGATGACGGCGAAATTCTCGCGATCGGTGGCCTGCTCAATGACGATGAACGCAAGACGATCGAGCGCATTCCGCTGCTGAGCGATATTCCCTTGCTTGGAGAGCTGTTCAAATCGCGCAGTCGCCAGCGGTCGAAGACCAATTTGATGGTCTTCATCCGCCCAACGATCCTGCGCAACCGCGAAGACAATGCCGCGCTGACCGCGCGCCGCTATGGCTATATCCGCGACTTCCAGCTTCAGCGGAACCCCGACGTCGAACCCGCGATCGATACGCTGGTGCGCGACTATCTGGGTGCGGTGCCCCCCGTGCCGACTGCGCCGAGCGCTGCCGATATTACTGTTGGTCCCGTCAACCTCCCCGAACTTCGCGGCCCTGACGGCCGCGTCATCACCACCGACGTCCCGCCCTCGATTTCGCAGGCGCCTGCTCCCCCGACCGGAGATTATCCGTGACCGACATCGAACCGGCAGCGCCTCCCCCGGCGCCGGTTGATATTCCTTATGGCTTTGCCCGCGCGCACGGCGTCGTCATCGCGCCCGGCGAGAATGGCGTGTGGCTCGCAACATTGCGCGACGGCGCCGATCCCGCGGTGCTGATCGAAGTGAAGCGCTATCTGGCGCAGCCGCTCCGCGTCGAAACCGCCGATGCTGCCGATTTCGATCGCCTGCTTTCGGACCATTATGCTGTCGACAGCTCGGCCGCCGCGATGGCGGGCTCGCTCGACGGCAACGACATCGACTTCAGCTTGCCGAGCGCCGAAGATCTGCTCGACAGCGCCGATGATGCTCCCGCGATCCGCCTGATCAATGCGATCATCGCCGAAGCGGTACGGCAGGGCGTCAGCGATATCCATATCGAACCTTATGAAAGCGGGCTCGTCGTGCGGATGCGCACCGACGGCGTGTTGCGCGAACATTTGCGCATGCCGCCACATGTCGCCCCCGTCGTCGTCAGCCGTATCAAGGTGATGGCGCGCCTCGACATTGCCGAGCGCCGTGTGCCGCAGGATGGCCGCATCGGGCTGACGCTTGCGGGCAAGGCAGTCGACGTCCGCGTCTCGACGCTGCCAAGCCGCGCGGGCGAGCGCGTCGTGATGCGTATCCTCGACAAGGACGCGGCGGGGATCGACTTCGACATCCTCGGGCTGACAGGCGCCGCCGACCAGATTTTGCGCGAAGCGCTGGCCGA
>JAURVS010000019.1 GCA_030655355.1 Sphingopyxis sp. | reverse complement strand
GGTGCTTCGGTTTGACCGAACCCGACGCCGGCAGCGACCCCGGCGGGATGCGCACCCGCGCCGAAAAGATCGAGGGCGGATATCGCCTCAAGGGCGCGAAGATGTGGATCACCAACTCGCCCATCTCCGACGTCTTTGTCGAGTGGGCCAAGTCGGAAGCGCATGACGGCGCGATTCGCGGTTTCGTGCTTGAAAAGGGCATGAAGGGCCTGTCGGCGCCGAAGATCGAAGGCAAGGTGAGCCTCCGCGCCTCGGTGACCGGCGAAATTGTCATGGATTCGGTCGAGGTCGGCGAAGATGCACTGCTGCCGCACGTCTCGGGCCTCAAGGGTCCGTTCGGCTGTCTCAACCGCGCGCGGTATGGCATCGGGTGGGGCGCGATGGGCGCGGCCGAATTCTGCTATGAAGCGGCGCGGAATTACACCGGTGAGCGCAAGCAGTTCGGGCGTCCGCTCGCGGCGAACCAGATCGTCCAATTGAAGCTCGCCAATATGCTCACCGAAATCGCGCTGGGCTTGCAGACCGCGCTGCGCGTCGGTCGCTTGATCGATGAAGGCCGCCTCATTCCCGACGCGATCAGCCTGCTCAAGCGCAACAATTGCGGCAAGGCGCTCGATATCGCCCGCGTCGCACGCGACATGCACGGCGGCAACGGAATCTCGGCCGACTATCATGTCATTCGCCATGCCGTGAACCTCGAAACGGTGAACACCTATGAGGGCACGCACGACGTCCATGCGCTGATCCTCGGCCGCGCCATCACCGGCATTTCGGCCTTTGCCTGAGCCTTTGGGCTTGAAACCTCTGCAGGGCATCCGCGTCGTCGAACTGGCGCGGGTGCTCGCGGGGCCGTGGTGCGGGCAATTGCTTGCCGACCTCGGCGCCGAGGTGATCAAGGTCGAACGGCCGGGCGCGGGTGACGATACGCGCGAATGGGGCCCACCTTTCGTCACCGGCGCGGATGGCGAAGATCTGAGCGCGGCCTATTATCACAGTTGCAACCGCGGCAAGCAGAGCGTCGCAATCGATATCGCGAGCGAGGCGGGGCAGGCCGAAGTGCGCGCATTGCTTGCTGATGCCGATGTCGTGATTGAAAATTACAAAGTCGGCGGGCTCGTCAAATATGGGCTCGATCTGGCAAGGCTTCGTACCGATTTTCCGCAGTTGGTCGTCTGTTCGATCACCGGGTTCGGGCAGACCGGACCCTATGCGCACCGCGCGGGCTACGACTATATTGTTCAGGCGATGAGCGGCTTCATGTCGCTGACCGGCGATCCCGATGGGCCGCCGCAAAAGGCGGGCATTGCCTATGCCGACATTTTTACCGGCATGTATTCGGCGGTGGCGATCCTTGCTGCCTTGCGACGTCGTGACGTCACCGGGGTCGGCGCGCATGTCGATATGGCCTTGCTCGACAGCCAGGTCGCGGTGCTTGCGAATCAGGCGGCCAATTATCTGGCGAGCGGTGTCGTGCCGAAGCGTATGGGCAATGCCCACGTCAATGTCGTGCCTTATCAGGTGTTTGCGACCGCCGACGGGCAGTTGGTGATCGCGGTCGGCAACGACAGCCAATATCGCAAGCTGTGCGCGATCTTGGGGGTGCCCGAATGGGCTGACGATGCGCGCTTTGCGAATAATGCCGGGCGATTGGCAAACCGGACCGAATTGATCCCTCTTCTCGCGGCAAAAATTGCGGCGTGGGATGCGCAGCCATTGTCGCTCGCGCTTGAGGCCGAAGGCGTGCCCGCGGGGCCGATCAACGACCTTGCCGGAGTCTTCGCCGACCCGCAGGTGATCGCGCGCGGAATGCGCTTCCGCCCCGAGGGAGCGTCGATCGACGGGGTGGCGAGTCCGATCGTTATCGATGGGGAGCGTATGGTTGCGACAACCGGAGCGCCGCCGCGGGCGGGTTAGCGAGCAGAAATAGCCGTCGCGGGAGCGAAGAATTCTACTCAATTGCCGATATGGCGCCGACCGACGTGCAAGAAAAAAGGGGCGCCGCAAACGACGCCCCTTTCCCCCCTATTTTGCCGAATATCAGAACTTCACGGTGCCGGTGACAAAGACCTGCCGCGGATTGCCGTAGAAGGCCGTCAGCGTGCCCTCGCGGCCGAGCGCCGAAACTGGCTGGCCGCCCGGGCCGGGGATGATCGCGCCGGTGACCGGGTTGACGTTCACGAACGTATAGCCCGAGGTCTTATATTCCTTGTTCGTCAGATTCTTGCCGAACACGCCGAGGCTCCAGCGATCGTCGGGCGCGGTGTAGACAAGGCTGGCGTCCCACAGCGCGAAGCCCTTTTGGTCGATATAGGGGTTCGGGATTTCGAACTGATAGGTCTTGCTGCGATACGACAGCGTCGTCCCAAAGCTGAGGTCGCCGTCGCCGATTGGGGTCGAATAAGCGATCGTGCCGCTCGCGGTCCATTTCGGCGTATTCTGTACCTCGCGGAAATCCGAGACATCGGTCGGCGTGTTGACCCCGCCGACGAGGATGTTCGAGATATATTCCTTATAGTCGGCCTGGATATAGCCGAGCGCGGTCGACAGCGTCAGCCGGTCGCCCGCGGTGGCCAGATCCTCGCCCAGTCGCGCACGGCCTTCGAATTCGACGCCCTTGAAGGTTGCCTTGCCCGCGTTCGACACCACGCCGCAGAAGCTCGGCAGCCCGCTGACGGTGCAAGCGACCGATCCGGGGATCTGGACGTCGGTATAATCGGCATAGAAAGCGGCGAGCGCGACATTGAGCGCGCCGTCCATCAGGCTGCCCTTATAGCCGACTTCATAGCTTTCGACCTTTTCGGGGCGGAAGCTCAGGAAAGAGGCGACTTCGTCGTCGGTCGGTGCGCCGGGGATCGCGGCGGGCGCATTGACCCCGACGCCGCGCGGGTCGAAGCCGCCGCCCTTGAAGCCCTGCGAATAGCTGGCGTAGAAATTATGGTCGGGGGTCGGCTTGAACGACAGCGAGGCGCGCGGCGTGAATTTGTTGAAGCTGCGCTTGCCCTCGAAATTGGTGCCCGGTGCACCAAAGGCGACGCCCGCACCGCCGAACACCGGCGACCCGCCGCCGAGATAATTCTGGCGCAGGATCGACGCTTCGCGCTCGTCCCACGTATAGCGGCCGCCGACCGACAGGCTGAGCTTGTCGCTGAAATCATAAGTGAAGTCGCCGAACACCGCGAAGGTCTGGGTATCGACATCAGCTTCGGTAAAGGCGGTAAGGCCGGCGAGATTGTTGAAGATGCGGACGTCGAACAAGGTGTCGGCGGTTGCGTCGAGATAATAGAAGCCGAGCAGGCCCTTGAGCTTGTCGCCTTCGTAGAGCAGCTGGAATTCCTGGCTGATCTGTTCGTTGAAGTAGAAGCCGGGGACGTCGATGTCGACGCCGGGAAGCGCGTCGAAGTCGATTGGGGTCGCCGATGTGTCCTTGCGCCAGGCACTGATCGACCGGATCGTCACCGTGTCGCTGAGTTCGGCAGTGACGTTCATCGCGAGGCCGTAGGATTCGATTTCCTGCTTCGGGTCATTAAGGCCGCCGCGGCTGTCGAACACATCGTCGAGCACCGGTGCGCCCGTCAGCAGCGACGGGATCAGACGGTGGCCGCCGCGCGGGTCGCTCTTGTCCTTTGAATAGTCTCCCGAGATACGGATCAGCACGGGCTCGCCATAGCCGCCGAGTTCGACGGTGCCGCGGCCCGCCCAGACGTCCTTGTTGTAATTTTCGCGGCCGGTGGTGAGATTGTCGCCAAAGCCGCCACGCGAGAGGCGTGCCACCGAGCCGCCGACCCGCAGCAGATCGCCGATCGGCGCGCTGGCGGTGACGACAAGGTCGGCTTGATCATAGGTGCCGAGCGTGCCCTTGATCTTGAGCGAGAATTCCTGCGGCAGTTGCTTGGTCACATATTTGACCGCGCCGCCGATCGTGTTGCGGCCATAAAGCGTGCCCTGCGGGCCGCGGAGGATTTCAATGCGTTCGACATCGTAAATATCGAGCACCGCGGCCTGCGGGCGGTTGAGATAGACATCGTCGAGATAGAGGCCGACGCCCTGTTCAAACCCCGACACCGGATCCTGCTGGCCGACGCCGCGAATGAAGGCGCTGAGCGTCGAGTTGGTGCCGCGCGACACTTCGAGCGTGGTGTTGGGCGTGGTCTGACCGATATCGGTAATGTCGATCGCGCCAGCCTTTGCGAGCGCTTCGCCTGAGTAGGCGGTGATCGCGACGGGCACGTCGATAAGGCGTTCGTCGCGGCGGCGTGCAGTGACGATGATGTCATTGTCGCCGCTGTCGGCGGTCGCGCCTGCTTCCTGCGCGAAGGCAGTGGGTGCGAAGGCGATCATGGAAAGCGCGCTTGTGGCGAGGATGGCACGGCGCAGCCGGGGGGCGAAAGGATGCATGATAGTCTCCCATGTGGTGGGTGACCCCTCGTCACCCTTATTGGTTTTATTTGGCTGGCGCTTGCCAAGCCGCGCCGCATCCAATAATGAAACATGAACCAAGTTTCAACTTGGAAAGTGCAGCCGTCGTTTTTTGCTTGCCAGTGGTGCGGAAAAGCCACGATGCAGCGACGGGGGGAGACGAGGACCGTTATGGATCAGCCGCCAGTCGCGACAGAGAATGCCGGGAGCGAAGCGCGCGACAAGACGCCGCGCACCGAGCGGGGGCGGCGCACGTTGCGCAAGCTGCTCGATGCAGCGGCGGTCGAATTTGGCGAGCGCGGGTTCCATGAAGCGTCGATCAGCGCGATCACGCGCCGCGCGGGGACGGCGCTGGGCAGCTTTTACACCTATTTCGATTCGAAGGATGAAATCTTCCAGGCGCTGGTCCGCTATATGAGCGAGCAGCTGCGCGATCATGTCACGCCGCTGGTGCAGGCGGCGCCCGATGAAATCAGCGCCGAGCGCATCGGGCTCGAATCCTATCTGGGGTTCGTGCGCGAGCATAAGGAGATCTACCGGATCATCGATGAAGCCGAATTCGTCGATTATGCGAGCTATCGCCTTCATTATGAAACAACGGTCGCGCGCGTCCGGCAGCGGCTCGAAGGCGGCGCCGAGCGTGGTGAGATTCGACCCGATGTCAGCGAAATCCACGCGTGGGCGATCGGCGGGATGAATGTGTTTCTAGGGATGCGCTACGGGCTGTGGGACAATGACGCTGACATTGCCGAGATTGCGCGCGTCGCGAATGATTTTCTGGCGAACGGGCTGAAGAAGCGCGACTGATTTAGCGTGTAATCAGGAAGATCGCATGTTCGGCGCGCCAACTTGCGGCGGCGTCGCTCGTCGGCCGGTCGCCCGACAGATGCCACACGCGCTCGACGCCGATGCCCTTCGCGCGGACGAGCTCGCGGAAATCGCTGACGGTGACGTGATGGATGTTCGGCGTTTCGTACCATGCGACCGGGATCGACCGCGTGACGGGCATGCGACCGCCCCAGAGCAGCGCGAGCCGCACGCGCCAATGCGCGAAATTGGGAAAGCTGACGAAGGCGCGCGGCGCAATGCGTAGCAGTTCATCGACAACGCGGTCGGGCCGCTCGGTTGTCTGGAGCGTCTGCGACAGGATGGCATAGTCAAACGCGTCGTCGGGATAATCGGCAAGGTCGCGGTTGGCGTCGCCCTGCACGACCGATTGCCCGCGCGCGATCGCTGCAGTCACATTCGCCGGATCGATCTCGAGCCCGCGCGCATCGACGCCTTTGTCACGTAACGCCGCCATCAACTCGCCATCGCCGCAGCCGACATCGAGCACGCGCGACGTCGCCGGGACGGCATCGGCGATGATCGCCAGATCGGGACGCAGCGCCATCGTCAGAAACCCGAACCGAGTGCGCCGGCGACAAGCCGGTCGAGCTCGGGCACATCGAGCAGGAAGCTGTCGTGGCCAAAGGGCGCCGACAGTTCGACGAAGCTTGCCGCCGCGCCGACGCTTTGCAGCGCCTGAACGACGCGCCGCGATTCCGAAGTCGGGTAGAGCCAGTCGGTGTCGAAACTGACGAGCGTGAAGCGGACATCCTTCGCCGCGGCAAAAGCGCCCGCGAGCCGACCGTCGTGCGGGTCGGCGAGGTCGAAATAGTCCATCGCGCGCGTGATATAGAGATAGGCGTTGGCGTCGAAGCGATCGGTGAAGGCCAGCCCCTGATGTCGCAGATAGGATTCGACCTGAAAATCGGCATCGAAGCCAAAACTCTTGATGTCGCGCGCCTGCAGGCGGCGCCCGAATTTTTCGGTCAGCCCTTCTTCGGACAAATAGGTGATGTGCGCCGCCATGCGTGCAACCGCGAGGCCCTTCGTTGGCGCGCGCGTGCTGCCGTAATATTGGCCGTCCTGCCAGTCGGGATCAGCCATGATCGCTTGCCGCCCGACTTCGTGGAAGGCGATATTCTGCGCCGAATGGCGCGCCGCGCTTGCGATGACGAGCGCCGAGGCGAGCCGTTCGGGATAGGCCGCGGCCCAGGCGAGCGTCTGCATCCCGCCCATCGATCCGCCGACGACGGCATGAAGTCGCGCAATGCCGAGGTGGTCGAGCAGCATCGCCTGTGCGCGGACCATGTCGGCAATCGTGATCACCGGGAAATGCATCCCCAGCGGCGCGCCGGTCGCGGCGTCGGGCGACGCGGGCCCGCTCGACCCCATACAGCTGCCCAGCACATTGGCGCAGATGACGTGGAAGCGATCAGTGTCGATCGGCTTGCCCGGGCCGACCATGCGCGCCCACCAGCCCGGCTTGCCGGTCGCTGGGTGGTCGCTCGCGACATATTGATCGCCCGTCAGCGCGTGGCAGATCAGCACTGCATTCGACTTGTCGGCGTTCAGCGCGCCATAGCTTTGATAGGCGATCGTCACCGAACTCAGCAATTGCCCGCTGTCGAGCGGCAGCGGCGCCGCGATCGTCACGCTGTGATGCTGAATATGGTGGAGCAGGCTCGCCATGATGCGGCGGGGCTAAGCGGGTGCGCACAGACTGTCAACGTGCTGGACTCGGGCCGCGCAACCGTTAAACGGCGCGGCATGACTGATACGACCCCGACCCTAAGCCCGAAGCCGTGGATCAGCGGCATTGCTCCCTATGTTCCCGGCAAGTCGGCCGGGGCCGACGGCCGTCCGCTCGTCAAATTGTCGGCGAACGAGAATCCGCTGGGGACAGGTGACAAGGCACGCGAGGCGTTCGTCGCAGCCGCGTCCGATCTTGCGCGCTATCCCGACCCGGGCGCTGCGGCGCTGCGTCAGGCGATTGCGGACAAATTCGGGCTCGATCCGGCGCGCGTCATTTATGGGACCGGTTCGGACGAACTGCTCCACCTTGCTGCGAGTGCCTACGCCGGGCCGGGGGATGAAATCCTCTATGTGCGTTACGGTTTCGCTGTCTATGAAATCGCTGCGCGACGCGTCGGTGCAGTGCCGGTCGAGGCGCCAGATCGCGACTATGCCACCGATGTCGATGCTTTGCTCGCGCTGGTCACCGACAAGACGCGCGTCGTCTTTCTCGCGAATCCCAACAATCCGACGGGTACGCTGTCGACGCGCGAGGAAATTGCCCGCCTCCATGCCGGCCTTCCCGCCGACGTGCTGTTCGTCCTCGATCAGGCCTATGCCGAATATCTGGACCAGGGCGAGGATGACGGCGGGATCGAGCTAGCTAAAAATGCACCCAATGTGTTCGTGACGCGGACATTCTCGAAAATCCATGGCTTGGCCGCCGAACGTATCGGCTGGGGTTACGCGAGCGCAGACGTGATTTCGGCGCTGCACAAGATCCGGGCGCCGTTCAACGTCACCCGTTGCGGACAGGAAGCCGCGATCGCCGCGATCGGCGATGATGATTTCGTCAATCGCAGCCGCGACCATAATGCGAAGTGGCGCGCTTGGCTGACGACCGAGATCGAGAGTCTCGGCAATCACGGGGTCCGCATTGTGCCTTCAGCGTGCAACTTCCTGCTCGTGCTGTTCGAGGGTGCGGTGTCAGCCGAGACGGTGAACGAGCGCCTGATGGATGCGGGCTATATCGTGCGCTGGTTGCCGGGGCAGGGATT
>JAURVS010000017.1 GCA_030655355.1 Sphingopyxis sp. | reverse complement strand
CTGTGGCTCGAACTGTCGCTCGACGCCGCAAGCTTCGGCGCCGAGGCGGCAGTCGAGATGATCGAACGCGCGGTGGGGGCGCTCGTCTAAAGCTTATTTAGACAATTCGCGCAGCAGGCTGTCCCAGTGAACGAGCGCGGGGGCAATCGCGTCGACGGGGACGCGTTCGTTAAGGCCGTGCGCGAAGCTGTCGCTCGCTTTCGAGAAGAGGCCCGCAACGCCGTAGCTCGGCACGCCCTGAATGCGGAAATGATAGCTGTCGGTCGCGCCCGCGCTCATCGACGGAATGATCGGCAGCCCCGGCGCGCGCGCATGCACCACCTTCGTCACTGCCGCGACGACGTCGGGGCGTAGCGGCGAGGCATCGCTCGCGCTGGCATCGGGGTCGGTGTTCACCTTGATCGCGGGGTCGGCGATCACCTTTTCGAGCTCAGCGCGCACTGTCTCGACCGGAACGCCCGGGAAGATGCGGCAGTTGATGTTCGCGGTCGCGCGCTGCGGAAGCGCATTTTCGGCATGGCCACCCTTGACCAAAGTCGGCACGCACGTCGTGCCGATCTGGCCAACATATTCGGGATCGGCGCGGATGGCGGCGATCGCCTTCGCGTCGGCCGGATTCGCGGCAAAGGCCTTGAGCGCGGCGCCAATGTCGCCGCCGACCTGATCGGCGACGATCGGCATGCCGATCTTGGTCAGTTCATTCTGTTGCGGCGTGAAGCGATAGGCGCCGACCTTTTCCAGCGCGGTCGAAAGCTGGACGATCGCATTTGTCGCCGACGGACGTGAGCTATGCCCGCCGGGGTTGGTGACTTCCAGAACAAAGTCGGCATAGGTTTTTTCGCCGGCTTGTAGCCCGTAATATTTGGGCTTGCCGTCCTCGCCAATCAGCCCGCCGCCGCCATCGCCGTTCAGCGCAAATTCGGCGCCCTTATATTTGGCCGCGAGCGCGCGCGTGGTCAGCATCGCGGTTTCCTCGTCGCCCGAGAGCAGCAGGATGATCGAACGCTTCGGTTTGAAGCCATCCTTTTTGAGCTGCGCCATCGTCGCGACCATCATCGAGACGTCGAACTTGTTGTCCTCCGACCCGCGGCCGAAAATATAACCTTCCTCCTCGACCGGCACGAACGGATCGCGCGTCCAGTCCTTGGGGTCGGCTTCGACGACGTCCATATGGCCGAGCAGCACGATCGGCTTGCCCTTGCCCGTTCCAGCAAGCGTCGCGGCAAAAGTCGCGGTTTCGCCGATCGGCGTGATTTCGATATCGCTGTCGGCATAGCCCGCAGCCTTGAGCACGCTGGCGTAATACGCTGCGAGCTTGGGCACCTGTCCGCGGCCCTCGACGGTCGGGATCGCGATGCTGTCTTTCAGGATTTTCTTTGCGGCATCGGTGTCGGCCGG
>JAURVS010000473.1 GCA_030655355.1 Sphingopyxis sp. | reverse complement strand
GGTGGAGGCTGTAGCGGTCGCCCATCCCGCGATGCTACTGGCTAGGCCCGCGCAAAAGGCGGCGGCCTGGGATAGCCTGAAACTGTTCAACCGGGGACGTTGACGGATGCAGAATATGACCAGAACCCTTATTTCATGCGCCGTAATGGCGATATCCCTTACGTCTGTACCGGCTTTCGCGGCCGATGCCGGCAATCGCGACCTTGTGTATGCGCCGCAAACGGTACCTGACATCTTATCGTCAAAGCAGAAGCAGCTTTACACGCAGGTACTGACCGCAATTCGCAGTCAGCGCTGGGCCGATGCCAAGGGGCTGCTCGACGGCGCCGACAATGGCCCCCTCAGCGATTTCCTGCGCGCCGAACTGCTCACCGCCGCGAACAGTCCGCGCGCCGAAATTTCGGACATCATGCCGATTCTTTCGCGTTCGCCTTTCCTGCCGCAAGCCGAACAGCTCGGCCGGCTGGCGACGCGGCGCGGCGCGACTGACCTTCCGACGCTTCCGCTTCAGGCGCGCCTCGCATGGGCCGGCAGCGCTCCTCGCCGCCTGACCGCCGATGCGGTGAGCAGCGATCCCGTCGCGGCGAGCCTTGCCCGCACGATTCCCGAGCGCATCAAGAATGACGATCCGGCAGGCGCCGAAGCGCTGCTCAACGCCGTCGCCGACCGGCTGACGCCCGAGGCGCGCAACGAATGGCGGCAGAAAGTTGCCTGGTCCTATTATATCGAGAATGACGATGCGAATGCGCTTCGTCTCGCCAATGATTGCAGCGCCGGTCAGGGCGCCTGGTCGACGCAGGGCGCTTGGGTCAAGGGCCTAGCCGCATGGCGCACCCGCGACTATCGCAGCGCGCTGACCGCTTTCGATCGCGTATCGAAAGAAGCGCCCGACAGCGAACTTCGCGCCGCGGCTTATTATTGGGCTGCACGCGCAGCGATCGCCGCTGGTGAACCCGCATCGGTGCAGCCGCGCTTGCGCGCAGCCGCTGCAAATGAGGAAACCTTCTACGGCCTTCTCGCCGCCGAGACGCTCGGCGTCGAACCCAACCGCCAGCGCGAGAATGTCCGCGCCGATCGCAGCGCGTGGCGCTCGCTCGAAGATTTGCCGAACGTGCGGATCGCAATGGCGCTGTCCGAGATTGGCGAAGATAAATATGCTGACGCCGCACTCCGCCATCAGGCGCTGATCGGCGATGTTCGCCAGCACGAACAATTGCTCGCAATCGCTGGGGCCTTGAGCCTCCCCGAAACGCAGCTCTACCTCGCGCACAATACACCGCAGGGCCGCAAGCCCGCCGCGCAGGCACGTTATCCGCAGCCGAAATGGGAGCCCAATGGCGGTTGGAAAGTCGACCCGGCGCTCGTCTTTGCCCATACGCTTCAGGAATCGCGCTTCCAGCGCACCGTCGTCAGCCCGGCGGGCGCGTTCGGCCTGATGCAGGTTCGCCCCGGCACCGCCCGTGACGTTGCGCGCTGGCGCGGTGACAGCGGCACCGGCGATCTGCGTATCCCTGCCGTCAACATGGACATGGGGCAGAGCTATCTCCAATATCTCAGCCGCGATCCGTCCACCGGCGGCCAACTGCCCAAGGTCATCGCTGCGTATAACGCTGGCCCCGCGCCCGTCGCGCGCTGGCAGTCCGAAATCCGTGATAATGGCGATCCGTTGCTCTACATGGAATCGATCCCCTACTGGGAAACGCGCGGCTATGTCGGCATCGTGCTCCGCAACTACTGGATGTACGAAGCGCAGCAGGGCAAACCTTCGGTCAGCCGTGCTGCGCTCGCGCAAGGCAAATGGCCGCGCTTTCCCGACGGCAAGGATCGTACGCGGCTGAGCTATGCGGGCGACATCGCCAACGCCGACTGACAGGACTTCGAATGCCGATTGACGAGAGCCTTGTGTTCAAGCCCGTCCGCATCGCGCTGCTGACAATTTCGGACAGCCGCAGCGCGGCGGACGACCGGTCGGGCGACAAGCTTGAGGAACTACTGACCGGCGCCGGCCATATTCTGGCCGCGCGCGCGATCATCAAGGACGAGACTGATCTCATCGTCTCGCGTCTCCACAACTGGATCGACGATCCCGACGTCGATGTCGTGATCACGACGGGCGGCACGGGCCTCACGGGCCGTGACGTCACGCCCGAAGCGCTCCACCGGCTCGATGGCAAGGATATTCCCGGTTTCGGGGAGTTGTTCCGCTGGCTCAGCTACCAGACGATCGGCACCTCGACGATCCAGTCGCGCGCCTGCGCAGTCGTCGCGCGCGGCACCTATATTTTCGCGCTGCCGGGCTCGACAGGCGCAGTCACCGATGCGTGGGAAGGCATTTTGTCGACCCAGCTCGACAGCCGCCACAAGCCCTGCAATTTCGTCGAACTTATGCCGCGGTTGACTGAATAGCCGAAGCGCTGGGTAGCGGTGCCCCGGCGAAAGCCGGGGTCCACGCGGCGTTGTGCTGCCAGCTGGGTCCCGGCTTTCGCCGGGAAAAGACATTCTCTGACTTTATGTTCTTTATTTGTTCTCATCACTACGATATTCTGCGTCGGTGGAATCAGCCAAACCCCCGCCCCCCATCATCGGCCGCGGCGCGCCGACAAATTTGCGCCCGACCCGCACCGGATCTTCTGAACGCGTAGCCGACGGCGACTGGCTCGACGCGGCCGAAGACATCGACGGCGAAGCCCCGCGGCTGCGCACGACGGTTACCGTCGAACACCCAAAAACGATCATCTCGCGCAACACGTCGCCCGACATCGGTTTCGACCGCTCGATCAACCCCTATCGTGGTTGCGAGCATGGCTGCATCTATTGCTTTGCGCGCCCGACGCACGCCTTCCACGACCTGTCACCGGGGCTGGATTTCGAAAGCAAGCTGTTCGCCAAGCCCGACGCGGCAAAGCTTCTGCGCGTTGAACTGGCGAAACGCGGCTATGTCGCGGCACCGCTCGCCATTGGCACCAACACCGACGGCTATCAGCCGATCGAGCGCGAATGGGC
>JAURVS010000470.1 GCA_030655355.1 Sphingopyxis sp. | reverse complement strand
GAATGCGCCCGAAAGGCGGTTGGCACGCTCGCGCAATTCGCCATAGGCGACCCGCGTTGCGCGCACGCCAACCCCACCGCCCGTTACGACCTCGCGCGCCGGATGCCACGTCCCTGCATGTTCGATGAACTTATCGAGTGTTAACTCATATGGGCGGCGGGGACGATCTACTCCGCGTTTCGTCACAGCGGCGGACGAGCCTGCCGCTTGCTGCACATTCGCCATATCGAAGCTCCCCCGGACCACATCTTGTTTGTGCCGAGATGCCAGCGCCTCACCACTCGCGTCAATCTTTATTTATTTTCTAGTGAACTTATGGACGCTCTGCTATCTCCCGTTTGAACAGGGGCGCAAAGGTGTCAAAAATCAGCGCGATAGGGACTGCGGCGTGCCGCACGGCCTCCCTTACCCCGATCGTTCGGGTGCGAGTGACGTCAACGGCCGACCGCCAACGAACGCACCTTTCCGCAAAATCAGAAGAAGGAAATTTCCGACATGTCGATTGGCTACCCCAAGCGCTTTGCTCTTGGACTTATACTCTCATTGGCGATCGGGCTGCTCGTCGTTGCGTCGTGCAACACCGTCTGGGCTACGGCGACAGGCGCACCTATCGGGACGATGTGGCGCGAAAACAGCGCAGTCCAGGTCGTGCTGGCGGGACTGCCCTACTTCGTCCTGGCCGTGTGCGGGATCGGTGCGCGGCGCGCTTGGATCGTGGCACTGATCTTCACCGCAGCCTTCTGGGGCTATTACCTGTGGGATGTTATCCATTATGCAGGTGTGGGCGCGAACATCGGAATCGGTATCTTGATGATGGCCTCACCCATCGCGGTGACTGCGAGCGGCCTGCTGGCCGCAAGCATAGGCCGGAACCGGCAAGTCTAGACGGTCCCGCTCGAGCGCGGCTCGACTAACCGCCGAGCCCGCCCGCCACCAGCAAGGTCTGCCCACTCACATAATCGCTTTCGGGCGCGCAGAAAAAGTAGACCCCGCCAGCTGCTTCTTCGGGCGTCCCAGCACGGCCAAATGGAATTTGCGCGGTCACGACCTCTCGAAAGCTGTCCGGCACGCCAAAGCTCAGCTCCTGACCCTCGATCTTCGCGATGGTATCGGGGTGCCCGGTTGGCAGGTTGAGACGCGTCTCGATAAAGCCGAATGCAACGCAATTGACGCAGACCTTGATCCGTCCCCATTCCTTGGCGAGGGTCTTGGTCATACCGACGACTGCCGATTTGGCGGC
>JAURVS010000469.1 GCA_030655355.1 Sphingopyxis sp. | reverse complement strand
AACACCGCCATCGTCGAGGCATAGACCGCGCCGAGGATCGCGCGCTTGCTGTAATGATTATAGTCGGTCGCGGTGTCGCCCGCGAGCTGCCACATGATGTCCGCGCTGCGCCAGCCAAGCTTCGCGGCGAACGGAACATTGGTGGGGAGCGCCAGCAACGCCAGCGCGCGGCGAAGCGATTCGCGCTCGGGCGCAAGCAGATCGATACGCGTTTCGACCAAGGACGTAATCCGCTCGCGAATCTTGAGCGCCGCGAGCTTTTCGGCGGGCCAGTTTTGCTCCATGCGCGCGTCGATATCGGCGAACCAGGCATCGATCATGTCGCGCCCGCCACCGGGAAAGGCGAGCCGTGCGACATCGGGGTCGACCGCGACGCGGCGCGCGGCGTCGTCGAGCGCGGCAGGGCTGAAGCCGTCGAACGCCGCCGATGCGGCAATCAGCGGGGCAAGCGCGGCACGAATCTCGTCGAGCGTGGGGTCGGCGGGCAAGATAGAAGCCATAAGTGTCAGATAGGCTGCGCGCGGCGGCTCGGCAACCTTATCAAGACGAGCGCGGCGCCGACCATCAAGCCGCCGAAAATGTCGATCGCCGAAAGCGTCTCGCCAAAACCGATCCAGCCTGTGAGCGCCGCGACCGCGGGCTGGATCAGCAAGGTCAGCCCGATCACCAAGGGCGAAAAGCGCGGCAGCGACCAGATCATCAGGCCCTGTCCGACAATCTGGCTGGTCAGTGCGAGGAGAATAAGCGGCGTCCAGTTTTGCGGCATGACCGTTTCGCCAAGCGCAAGCGCTGAGCCGAGCAGAATCGGTAAGCAAACGGCCGACGCGATCGCGAGCGCGGTCCATGGCGCCAGCGTGCCGCGCACCCGCTGCATCAGAATGACGTAGAAAGTGTAGAGAACCCCTGCGAGCAAGCTCAAAAGATCGCCGGCCAGATAGCCGGGCGACAGTTCATAGCTTTGCCCCATCAAGAGCGCCGATCCGGCAAAGGCGAGCAGGATAGCGCCCGCCTGCCATCCGCGCGGCATCTCGCGCGTCAGGAATATGCCCCAGAGGACGAGCAACAAGCTGGCGCAATTTCCGAACAGGGTCGCATTGGCGACCTTTGTCTGGAGGATGCCGAGATGCCAGGCGGCAAGGTCGAGTGCGAAGAAGACACCCGCGATGGTCGCGATGACGACCGCCGTTCGCGGCGGCATCCGCCCGCCCGTCTCGCGCCAGGCGAAGATCAGCAGCAGCGGCAGCGCGATCGTCATCCGCCAGAAGGCCGACGCGGTCGGGCCGGTATCGGCCAATCGCACGAGCATCGCGCCGAGCGACAGCGCGACGTTGCCGCCGATCAGCGCGGCAAAGGCCCAGCGGTTAGCACCCGTGCCTGCCGTTTCCGCTTGATCGATACTGTCCATCTTCGCTGTCATTTAGATTTTCTTTTGCTACGCACCATTGTGCTGGCACCGGGACGTCCATAGCTTCGGTGCCCATAGCGGCGACCGTTCGGGCCGCCCATGCAAAAGTGAGCCGTGGAGGATTTATGGCCGTTTCACTACTCGATCCGATTAAATTGGGCGCCATCGAGGCGCCGAACCGCATCATCATGGCGCCGCTGACGCGCGGGCGCGCGGGGCCGGGCTTCGTCCCGAACGAACTGGCGCGCGACTATTATAGCCAGCGCGCATCGGCGGGGCTGATCATTTCGGAAGCCACCGGAATTTCGCAGGAAGGGCTCGGCTGGCCGAGCGCTCCGGGTCTATGGACCGACGCGCAGGTCGAAGGCTGGAAGCCCGTTAACGAGGCAGTGCACGCGGCCGGCGGGCGCATCGTGGCGCAGCTCTGGCACATGGGCCGCCTTGTCCATTCGGTATTCAACGACGGCAAGCAGCCGGTATCGGCCTCGGCGACGACGGGCACCGGCCGCGCGCATACGCCGGTCGGCCGCCGCGATCTGGAAGAAGCGCGGCCGCTGGGTATTGAAGAAGTTCCGCGCCTCATCGCCGATTATGTGAAGGCGGCCGAAAATGCCAAGAAGGCCGGTTTCGATGGTGTGCAGTTGCACGGCGCCAACGGCTATCTGATCGACCAGTTTCTGCGTGACGGATCGAACCGGCGCGACGATGATTATGGCGGCTCGGTCGAAAACCGCATCCGTCTGCTCCGCGAAGTTACTGAAGCGCTGATCGACGTGTGGGGCAAGGACCGGGTTTCGGTCCGCCTGTCGCCCAACGGCGAGTCGCAGGGTGTCGACGACAGTGCGCCCGAAAAATTATTCCCCGTTGCGGCCGCCGCGCTCGATGCGCTCGGCATCAGTTTCCTTGAACTGCGCGAACCCGGCCCTGATGGCACCTTCGGCAACACCGACGTGCCCAAGCAGTCGCCCGCGATCCGTGCGGCTTTCAAGGGCCCGCTGATCCTCAACAGCGACTATGACGTCGCCAAGGCCAAAGCCGCACTTGCCAGCGGCGTCGCCGATGCAATTGCATTTGGTCGCCCCTTTATCGGTAATCCCGATCTGGTCGAACGGATCGAGAGCGGCGCCGAATGGTCGGCCGACAATCCGCAGACCTGGTATTCGCCGGGTCCCGAAGGCTACACCGACTATCCGGCGCTGGTAACGGCGTAAGGCTACACGATCCGGGCGGCGGTGCTGCCCGGATCAGCCCTTTTCGGCGATAGCCTTGTCGACGAGGCTCGCGCCGATGGGGCCGAGAAAATTGCCGCCAAAACGAAACAGCACGAACGCGCCAACCAACAGTATCAGCGGCTCGATAAACATTGCGACGATTGCCGCAACCGCGAGCGCGATGAACAATGTGACGAAGCCGCTGCTCAGCACCTGCTGACCTTTCGGCCCCAGTTCGATCGTGCGCGGCCCTTTCGAATCCCACCATTTACCCGTGACGATGGTCTTTCGCCCGCCCGCTTGCAGCGGCGCCGAGCCCGAGTTTCGCGTCGGTGCAGGTCCAGCCTTTAGCGTCGGCCTGTCGTTGGGTGCGGGGTTCCACGGCCGTTTGTTGCGCTCGGCGACGGCGACGGCGACGCGGTCTCTTCCGCTACTGTCCGCAGCCGGGGCCGCAATGGGCGCAGGCACTTTCTGGACGGGCGCGGGCCGCGCGCTCAGGCCCGATTCGGCGCGCGCAGCAGCCGACATGTCGGGGGCCGCACTGGGTTTGGCAGGGCGAATTGGTTCGACCCCCATATTGCGGTCGTGAATATCCATTCGCTCGGCGGCGGTCGGCGGCGTCTGGCCGGTTTCCTTGTCGATGACCACCAGCCGTCCGCCGCGCTCGACGACGGAAAAACGGCTGGGGGGCGGGCGATCAACCAATGCCGAATTGTTCCTTCAGGGCCAGCATGGCAAGCGCGGCCTTCGCCGCTTCGCCGCCCTTATCTTTGCGCGTCTTGTCGGCGCGCGCAAGCGCCTGTTCCTCATTTTCGACCGTCAAAATGCCGTTGCCGATCGCAAGGCCATCGAGCGTCAGCGCCATGATGCCGCGCGCGCTTTCGTTTGAAACGACTTCGAAATGATAGGTTTCTCCGCGGATCACGACGCCGAGTGCAACATAGGCGTCATAACGGCTGGTGTCGGCGGCGAGGGAGATCGCCGCGGGAACCTCGAGCGCGCCAGGCACGGTCACTGTCTCGTGACTATGTCCTTCGGCTTCGAGCGCGCTACGCACGCCGTCGATCAGCATATCGTTGAGGTGGCTGTAAAAACGGGCTTCGACGATCAGAACATGCGCCATTATGCGACCTCTCCGGGGATTGAACGTTCGCCGACGACCGACAGGCCATAGCCTTCGAGGCCGACAAGATTATTGTGCGAGGGAGTTAGCAACTCCATCGCGTGAACGCCAAGGTCGGCGAGGATCTGCGCGCCGATACCATAGGTGCGCAGGTCCATGCCGCCGGTGGGCGGCGGGGTCGCTTCGGCGTCGGCCGATCCGGGGAGCGGGCGCATCAGCATGACGATGACGCCGGAACCCGCTTCGCCGACCGCATCCATCGAGCGCTGCAGGCGGCGCTTTTTCGGCCCCGGGCGCCCCATGATGTCGTCAAAGATAGAGACCGGATGCATGCGCACGAGTGTCACGCCTTCAGGGTCGATCGCGCCTTTCTGCAGCACCAGATTGACCGTCCCGTCGACCTTGTTGCGATAGGATTTAAGCCGCCAGTCGCCGCCATAATCGGATTCAAATGGCTCGTCGGACACGCATTCGACCAGTCGATCAGTGCGGTTGCGATAGGCAATGAGGTCGGCGATCGTGCCGATCTTCAGCCCATGGCGCCGTGCAAAGGGGACAAGATCGTCGAGCCGCGCCATCGACCCGTCGTCATTCATGATCTCGCAGATCACGCCCGATGGGTTGAGACCGGCAAGCCGCGCGATATCGACCGAGGCTTCGGTGTGTCCGGCGCGTACGAGGACGCCGCCGTCGCGGGCGATGAGCGGAAAGACATGGCCAGGGGTGACGATATCGTCACGGCCCTTGGAGGCATCGATTGCGACCGACACGGTGCGCGCGCGGTCAGCGGCCGAGATGCCGGTGGTGACGCCTTCACGCGCTTCGACCGAGGTGGTGAAAGCGGTTTCGTGGCGGGTGCCATTGTTCCGGCTCATCAACTCGAGCCCGAGTTGATCGACGCGCGCTTTGGTCAGCGTGAGGCAGATCAGCCCGCGGCCGTGCGTCGCCATGAAATTGACCGCATCGGGGGTCGCCATCTGTGCGGGGATGACCAGGTCGCCCTCATTTTCGCGGTCCTCGTCGTCGACCAGAATGAACATGCGGCCGTTGCGCGCTTCGGCGATAATCTCTTCGGGTGTTGCCATCGGCGACAGGTCGCTGCCGTTCGCAAGCCAGTTTTCCAGCTTGCGCAGCGTTTCGGCGGTCGGGTTCCAGCCGGCCGAATCGAGATCGCGCAGGCTATTGGCATGAAGTCCCGCGGCACGCGCAAGACCCGAACGGGACATTGACCCGTCGTCGACGATGGCGCGGATGCGCTCGATGAGTTGTGTAGACATGAGCGCCGATTCTCACATCATAATGTGATTGTCAATATCAACATCACATTGAACTGATCAATTTGGTCCGAATGTCGGGCCGAGATCGCGAATGGGGCCATCAGCCTTTGCGTTCAGCAGCGCCACTATCTGGCCGGTTCGGTCGTCGCGCTTTGCATAAGCGCGCGCCGACATGCCGGCGATATGGTCAGCCTTGTCGGGGTTGGCGCCGTTCTTGACCAGCAATCGGACCATAGCGACATTTTTTGACTGTACCGCCAGAATCAGCGCTGTTTCGCCGCGCCGATTGGTCTGATCTACCGGTGCTTTGTCCTTGAGCAGTTCATCGGCGCCGTCGGTGAAATTGATCAGCGCCGCGTGCATCAGCGGGGTTACGCCCTGTTTGTCACCGATCGACGGGTCAGCATCTTTCCCCAGCAGGAAGCGCACCCATGTCAGGTCGCGCCGCTTGGTGACGATGATCAATGCCGTTTCGCCGGTATCGGAGTTTCGCGTGTTGACCAGCGAGGGGTCGTCCTTCAACGCGTCGGTCGCCTTGGTTCCGTCGCGGTCGTCGGTCGCCTTCAAAAAGGCAAAGCCGCCACGGTATTGCGCCTGCGCGGGAGCGTGGACGAGTCCTGCCGTTGCCAGCAGCGCAAAAGCGAAAGAGGCGAGCCGGAGCTCCGCGCGTCGAAACATGATTTGGGCGACCCCCTGGGGCAATTTGTCCGCCGCTGACGCGACGACAATGGTTGATTTTCTGCGGTTAGCCGACCAAGGCTGGCCACATGATGAATATCGCAGATATGGGACAAAAGCTTGTCCGTGCAAGCCTGATCCTCGTTTTTGGTGCTGCGCTTGCCGCGTGCAATGGCCCGGCTGATGCGCCGTCCGCTAAACCGCCGCTCGAAGGCGCACGCATCGGCGGTCCGTTCACGCTTGTCGACCAGAATGGCAAGACCGTCCGGGACAGCGATTTCGCGGGAAAATACCGGCTGGTCTATTTCGGCTACAGCTTCTGCCCCGACATCTGCCCGGTCGATCTGCAAAAGCTGATGCGCGGTCTGGCGCAGTTCGAAAAGGCCGACGCGGGACGCGGCGCAAAGATTGCGCCTTTGTTCATCACCGTCGATCCGGCGCGCGATACGTCCGAAGCGCTGAAGCCGTTCGTCGCGCGCTATCATCCCCGCCTGCTCGGCCTTACCGGAACGGCTGAACAGATTGCTGCTGTCGCGAAAGCCTATGTCGTCACCTATAACAAGGTGCCGGGTTCGGCACCCGACCGTTATTTGATGGCGCACAGCCAGCTTGCCTTTCTGATGGACCCCGACGGCAAGCCGCTTGCGCTGTTGCCGCTCGATGATCCGGCGACCGACCCCGACGAAGGCGCGCCCGATAAGGTCGCCGCCGATCTGGCGAAATGGGTCAAGTGATGCGCGGAAAGGCGCCCCCCTTCTGGGAAGCGCCGCTCGCCAGTCTCGACGCCGGGCAGTGGGAGGCGCTGTGCGACGGCTGCGGCAAATGCTGCCTGCACAAGCTGGAGGATGAGGATACTGGCCGCATCTATCCGACCAATGTCGCGTGTCGGCTGCTCGACCTCTCGACCGCGCGCTGCAGCGATTACAAGCATCGCCGTCGCCATGTTCCCGACTGTCTGACGCTGACCAAGGCGAAGGTCGAGAATCTCGAATGGCTGCCGCAAAGCTGCGCCTATCGCCTGCGCGCCGAAGGAGAGCCCTTGCCCGATTGGCATTATCTGGTCTGCGGCGACCGCGACGCGGTGCACCGTGCAGGCCAGTCGATCGTCGGCTGGACAGTCGGCGAAGATGTCGCAGGACCGCTAGAGAATCATCTTGTCGAACGCGTCGTCTGACTTCGCCCCCGAAGGGCCGCACATCTGGGTTGGTGACGAGGCTTGGCCGGTGCGCGTCGTCCGCCACGCCCAGTCGCGCCGCTATCGCCTCGTCTTCGACGGCGCGCGCGGCGAACTCCGGCTGACGGTCCCCCGGCGCACCAACGAGCGCGCGGCGCTCAAATGGGCGGGCGAGCAGCAGCTCTGGCTCGCCGAACAGGTTGGCAAGGCGGCGCTGCCCGTTGTCGTCGGCCCCGGCGCTTCGGTACCGTTCCGTGGCATTGATCGCCATGTCGACTGGACGCCGACGGCGCCACGGGCGATCCGGATCGATGAAGCGGAGCTACGCGTTGGCGGCCCCGCCGAAACCGTCGGGCGGCGAATCGAGCGTTGGCTGAAAGGGCAGGCGCTCGACCTGATGGAGCGCGAAAGCCGTGAAATTGCGGCAGCGGCAGGGCTGTCGGTCGGCCGCGTCGGCGTTGGCGATCCGCGAAGCCGCTGGGGCAGCTGCACGCACGACGGGGATCTCCGTTATAGCTGGCGACTGGTCATGGCGCCCGACAATGTCCGGCGCGCAACCGTCGCGCACGAGGTCGCGCATCTGCGGCACATGGATCATGGCGCGGCATTTCATGCGCTGGTCGACGAACTACACGATGGCGACGTCGCAGTGGCGCGCAGTTGGCTGCGCCGCGAAGGCCGCAGCCTTCATCGCTACCGTTTCGGCGACAAGCCTTAGTTTGACGCGTCGGGCGGTGTCCGCTGCGGCTGCGTTTTGACCGTTGGCGCCGGACCATTGGGCACAGTAATCATCTTGGGCTGCCCGCCATTCTTTGACGCAGCGGCGTTGTCGCCGGGCCCGCGCCGTCCGGTTTGTTCTTCGATCCATTGCTGATCGAGCACCGGTCCGTCTTCAGGCGGCTGCCCCGGGTCGACGCCTTCGGGCGGGCGGCTGTCATAGGGCAGCTCGATCGGCATGCCATTGTCGTCGACCATCCCGCCTTCGCCCGGCTCGCCCATATAGGCTTCGCCTTCATCCTCAAGCTGCCATTCGGGCAGCACGACTTCGGTGTCGAATTGCTCGACCGGGCGCTTGGCGACCGCGACGCGCATGAAGTCGGCAAAGGCTTTGGCGGGCGCGCGGCCGCCCTGCAGGCCGCCGACAGGCTTCGCATCATCGCGGCCCATCCACACGCCGGTGGTGATCCCGCTCGAAAAACCGAGGAACCAGCCATCCTTGTTGCTTGACGTCGTTCCGGTCTTGCCCGCGACGGGACGGCCGATCTGGGCGGCTTTGCCAGTGCCGGTGTTGACCGCAGTCTGGAGGAGGTCGGTGATACCGGCGGCAACCCAATGATCGACCAACGTCTGACCGCGCTCGGCAGGGCGCTGATAGAGAAGTTGGCCGCTCGCGGTTGTCACCTTGGTAATGCCATAGGGCTGTACCGATACCCCGCCGCGCGACACGGCGGCAAAGGCGGCGGTCATGTCGATGACGCGGACCTCGGCGCTGCCGAGCACCATAGAGGGGTGGGTGTTGACCGGTGTGGTGATGCCAAAGCGGCGCGCCATATTGGCGACCGCCGAAAAGCCGACTTCGTCGCCCAGCTTCGCCGCAACAGTGTTCACCGAATAGGCAAAGGCGCTGCGAAGATCCATCGTGCCGGAAAAGCGGCCCGACGAGTTGCGCGGCGACCAGCCGTTGATCGTCACGGGCTCGTCGACGACCTGATCGCCGACCTTATAGCCGGCCTCGAGCGCGGCCATATAGACAAACAGCTTCCACGCCGAGCCGGGCTGGCGCAGTGCCTGCGTCGCGCGGTTATAGTTGGACGACACATAATCCTTGCCGCCGACCATCGCGCGCACCGCGCCGTCACGGTCGAGCGCGACGAGCGCACCCTGCACACCGCCCGGCGCGTTCGCCTGGATCGATGCGGTCGCGGCGCGCTGCATGCCAAGATCGATCGTCGTATAGACGTCAAGCGCCTCGCTGCCCTCGTCGATCAGCATGTCAAGCTGGGGCAATGCCCAGTCGCTGAAATAGCGCGCGCTGTTCTGTCCAGTTTCTTTGGCCAGCTGGACATTGGCGGGCTCGGCGCTGTCGGCCTGTGCCTGGGTGATCACGCCGGCGTCGACCATCACATCAAGAACGACCCCGGCACGGCCGAGCGCGGCACCTGCGTCGGCGGTCGGCGAATAACGCGACGGCGCCTTCACCAGCCCGGCGACGACGGCCGCTTCCGACAGCGACATTTCGGTCGCACTATGGCCGAAGAAGCTATTCGATGCCGCGTCGATGCCGTAGCTGCCGCCGCCGAAATAGACCTTGTTCAGGTAAAGCTCGAGAATCTCGTCCTTCGAGAATTTCCATTCGAGCGCGAGAGCGAGGATCATCTCGCG
>JAURVS010000461.1 GCA_030655355.1 Sphingopyxis sp. | reverse complement strand
CTTCGTCCGGCCCGCGGACCAGAAATTACATTGGACGGACTGGAGACCGCCCGCCCTCGTGTTCCTGCGATTTTCGCCCGATGTGCGATCCGCAACTGCGATACGGCAGGCCAACCCCCGCTGGTTCGAACGCTATGAAGGTCGCGCGATGCGTGACCCGATCACGCGCTCGCGGCTTGTGGACATGAACAGGAAAGGACGCATTTGATCCCCGCCACCCAGGATGCCGCCACCGGCGCCGCATCCGCAAATGACAGCGTGGAAACCCTCCACGCACTGATCCTCCACCAGCTGGATGAGGACCAGGCTCAGGAAACCATTTCCATCCCGCTTGCCGGCAAGAGCAGCATCGCCGATCATATGGTGATCGCGAGCGGCCGTTCGACGCGCCATGTCTCGGCGATCGCCGAAAAGCTTGCGCAGCGGATCAAGCAGGAAGCGGGCCGTCAGGTTCGCGTCGAAGGATTGCCCAATGCTGATTGGGTCCTGCTCGACGCAGGCGACGTCATCGTCCACCTGTTTCGTCCCGAGGTGCGTAGCTTCTACAATCTCGAGCGGATGTGGTCGTTCGGCGACGCACCGCCAGTGGTTGCGGCAAATTGACGCTTTAGCCTCGCTCTCGTAGGCGAGGCGTCATGTTGCTGCACATCATCGCGCGCGGGCGCATCGGGCGCGGACCCGAAGCCGAGTTGGTCGAGCGCTACATGAAGCGCGTGACTTGGGCGCAGAAGATTTCGGAGCTTCCGGATTCGGGCGGCCGCATGCCTGCCGCCGCCGACAATAGCCGGACCATATTGCTCGACGAGGGCGGCGAACAAATATCGTCGCTGGAATTTGCCAAATTGCTGGAAAATTGGCGCGACGGCGGAGTCCGCGAAGCGCGTTTCTGCCTCGGTGCCGCCGACGGCTTCACCCCCGAGGAACGCGAAGGCGCGGCGAAAGTCATCGCCTTTGGCCGCGCGACCTGGCCGCATCTTATGGCGCGCGCGATGCTTGCCGAACAATTGTGGCGCGCAACCAGCATTGTCGCGGGACACCCCTATCATCGCGAAGGCCGGCAA
>JAURVS010000460.1 GCA_030655355.1 Sphingopyxis sp. | reverse complement strand
CATCCCCTTTGTGAGAGTGGGCAAAACTGTCATCGTGGCGTTGAAGCACACGCCGAGCTGAATAGCCTCGCGGCTAAAGCCCGTTGACGTAGCCAGGATAGCGCGGCCCGGGCAGCCCCATTGCCCGCAATACATGCCATCTTTGACGTGGACGACCATGTCGTCGCGACCATCATCATTCAGATCGACCATGGCCACTGCATAGTCGATATAGCTGTGCCCGAGAGACTCGGACATCTCCGCGAAAAGAGGCGCTAGCGTAGTTTTCGCGATCCGCGCCTGCTCAGCGCTAGGTTTTGCTTCAAGCTCTACCGTGAACGGAAAGCTGCGGCGTGCCGAAGCAGCAGCAGTTTTTGGAGCTGTCGTCGCGGCTTTAGCTACCGCGCCCTCCGAATTCCCGGTTACGTCGCAGCCAAGCATTCCCGAAACGAGCGTAATTACGACAAACATCCCCATGATCGGTCTCACAATTTCGTCTCTCCATTTCGAATTTCGGACCCTTGTCCGCCCAAACGCAAGGCAATCGTCGTCAAATGCGTTTGAGTGGATGAAGCTCCTGATGATCAGAGACCCTACCTGATAAACTTCCGCCGCCGCAGACCCATGCGGGCTACTGAAAAGCAGAATAGCAAATGCGTTTGGGGAGTATATCCCGCGGAAGAGCCTCCTCAAAGTCAGGAGGCGCGCTCGTCTGAAATGTCGTTGCTGCGAGCAGATATCCCTGATGTGCAAAGCGAAGAGGGCGGCAAGCCAGGCTTGCCATCCGCTCCTTCGCCTCATCTCCGGCAGATGCGGAGCCACTGACGGACAACAATCCTGCACTCATTATCGGTGCGGTCATATTCGGGCTTTTCATAATTATGATGCTTGCCGGCGCCAACTAGCAGCAATGGTCGAAGCGGCTGTCAACAGGCCAAGAATCCTTCCCCACGTCTGCTTGCCGTGGTGTGAGTCGATCAGCGGACAGTCTCAAGTCGGCCAGCTTCGGCGTCAGGAGATGGAAGGGACGCTGAGCCCATCGAAAGCCGGTTTAAAATGGTACTCACATCTTTCACCGGCTATGGCTCTGGATCGCGACTGGGGAACATAGATGAACGATGAGAATGCCGACAAGGTCGGCGCACTGCTCGATACGCCCGACTTGGCGTCCGCATTGGATAATGAGCGTTTCAAGCAGTTTCTGGACCATGTGCCGGTCGCGGTCGCCGTGTCGGAACTTCACCCCTCGGAAACCATCACCTATGCAAATCGGGAATTTGAACGGCTGACGGGCCAGCCGATCGCATACATCGAGGGCAAAAGCTGGCGCGCGCTCCCAGGAATGGCGGCGAAGGAAGACGACGAACGGCTCCTGCGCGACGCGGTGAAAAGCGACAGTGACTATATCGGAGAATTCGAGATCCGGCAGGAGACCGGGCCGATCGTCGTGGATGTCTGGTCCAACACCATAGAGGATGAGGATGGTACGCCGCTCTTCCGCCTCGTTGCGCTCGCCCCGGCAGGAGGACAACGCGAACCTGAAGGGCAAGCTGCCGCCCTGAAGCAAAAGGACGAACTGCTCCGCGAGCTTCAGCACCGGGTCAAAAACAATCTCCAGATGATCACGGCCCTCATTCGTCTCGAGGCGCGCAATGTGCAGGAGGACAGCACCGGCGAACGGTTCGACCGGCTCGCCGGGCGGATAAGCGCGCTCGCCGTTCTGTACGATACCTTGTCGCAAGAAAATGCGGACGAGAGTGTCGACCTGGGCATCTATCTTGGACAGATCGCGACATCGGTGATGGCCGCGCACGCCACCGAAGGCGTCCGTCTCGACATGAAGCTCGACAGCTGGGTGGCTTCCGTCAACGTGGCAATGCCGGCAGGACTGGTCATCAACGAGCTGCTCACCAACGCTCTCAAACATGCCTTCCCTGACCGCGAGGGCGGGACGATCACACTTCACAGCCT
>JAURVS010000451.1 GCA_030655355.1 Sphingopyxis sp. | reverse complement strand
CGAGGCGCGGCCGTTTGCGCGACTGCTCGACGCTTGGCGCGAAGGCGGCCGGACGCCCGAAGTCCGCGATTATCCCGAATGGCGGCAGGCGCATGTCGACTGGTTCGCGCAGGCCGGGGCGAGCGAAGAGGATTGGCTGCTGCGCGATGGCACGCACCTCCATGTCGTGGCGCAGCCGACCCCCGATGGCGGGCTGTTGCTGATTGCCGAAGACCGCACCGAGCAGGTGCAGCTGGCCGGCGCGCGCGACACTCTGTTGCGCGTCCGCACCGCGACGTTCGACAATCTGTTCGAAGCGATCGCCGTCTTCGCGCCAGACGGGCGGCTGCATTTGTGGAACCAGCGTTTCCGCCGTCTGTGGAGCATCGACGAGCCGACACTCGCGGCGCACCCGCGCGTCGATGCACTGATGGGCGGGCTCGCCGACCGGCTGGCCAAGCCGAACCAGATCAGCATCGTGCAGGAAGTGATCCGCGCCGCGACGCTCGAACGCCAGCAGCGCGCGGGCGAAATCCGCTTTGCCGACGGGCGCTATTTCGACTTTGCTTCGATCCCGCTGCCCGACGGCAATGCGCTGCTGATCATGCTCGACATCAGCGCGAGCCGGAAGATGGAAGGCGCGCTGCGCGAGCGTAACGAGGCGCTTGAGGCGGCCGATCAGGTCAAGACCGCCTTCCTGTCGCGGATGAGTTACGAACTGCGCACGCCGCTGACCTCGATCGGCGGCTTTGGCGAGATGTTGCAGGCGGGTTATGCTGGCAAGCTCGGCGATCAGCAGCGCGCCTATATCGATGCGATCATGGATTCGGTCGCGGTGCTAAGCCGCCAGATCGATAATGTCCTCGATCTTGCGCAGGGTGAGGCGGGGACGCTGGCGGTCGAGCGCGACCCGGTCGATATGCACGCACTGCTCCAGAGCGCGCTGGTGGACGCCAAGGCGCTTGCGGATGGTGAGAAGATCGAGCTCGTCGGCAATCTCGCGTCCGATCTCGGCAGCATCGATGGCGACGCGCCGCGGCTGGCGCGGCTGGTCGCGGGGCTGCTCGACAATGCGGTGCGCTATACAGCGCCGACGCGGCGGACGGGCGGGCGCGTGCTGCTTCACGCGACGGGCGATCCGCGCGGGGTCGAGATCATCGTCTCGGACAATGGTCCGGGCATCCCCGAGGCAGTCACCGCGGTGACCAAGGGCCAGCAGGCGGGGACATCGTCGGGCGGCATCGGTCTTGCACTGGCGCGCCAACTTGTCGCAGCGCACGGCGGCACGATGGAAGTGGTGAGCGAACAGGGGCATGGCACGCTCGTGCGGATCAGTCTGCCGCGCGGCGCATGACCGAGTTCAGCCGCACCTACAGCCTCGACGATGCCGAGCGGATCGGCGCGGCGATTGGCGCGGCGTTGATGGCGGGCGATGTCGTCGCGCTGTCGGGCGATCTGGGCGCGGGCAAGACGACGCTCGCGCGCGCGATGCTGAAAGCGCGGGGGCTCGCGGGCGAAGCGCCGAGCCCGACCTTTGCGATCGTTCAGCCCTATGCGCCGCCCGAGGTCGATCTGGCGATCGCGCATGTCGATCTCTACCGCATCGACGATCAGGACGAGTTGATCGAGCTTGGTCTCGATGATTATCTGTATGACGGCGCGCTACTGATCGAATGGCCCGAGCGGCTCGGCAGCGAAGGCTGGCCGGACATGCTGCTGCTCACGATTTCGGGTGAGGGCGACGCGCGTGTCTTGACAGCGTCGGTGCCGCCCGCTTGGGGAGCAAGATGGCCGCTCCGATGATTCCGCCCGCCCATGCTCCGGCCTTTCTCGCCGCGCATGGCTGGGGCGATGCCCAGATTCTGCCGCTCGCCGGCGATGCGTCGTTCCGCCGCTATTTTCGCGTCGTCGACAAGGGACGGCAAGCGGTGCTCATGGACGCGCCGCCGCCGCACGAGGACCCGCGCCCGTTCATCGCGGTTGCCGAATTTCTGTGCGAGCAGGGGCTGACCGCGCCGACGATCCTTGCGCGCGATCTGGAGCAAGGCTTGCTGCTGATCGACGATTTCGGCGATGTGCGGCTACGCGAAACCGTCGATGAAGCGCCGCACACCGAAGCCGATTATTATGCCGGGGTCACCGACCTTCTCGTCCATCTTCATGCGCGGCCCCCGATGGACGGTTTGCCGGTGCACGGGCTCGAACAATGGCTCGACGAAGTGATGCTGTTCAGCGACTGGTATTGCCCGGCGATGGGCCTTGAGGTCGACCGCGATGCGTTTCGCGCGGCTTGGGAGGCGGTTTTGTCGCCGATCGAGACTGACGGTCTGCCGCGGGTCACCGTGCTGCGCGACTATCATGCCGAAAACATCATGCTGGTGCCGGGCAAGCAGGGCATCGCGCATTATGGCCTGCTCGATTTCCAGGACGCGCTTATCGGCCATCCGGCTTATGATCTCGCCTCGGTGCTCGAAGACGCGCGGCGCGACGTAACGCCTGCGGTCGAGGCCGCGATGCTCGCGCGCTACCAGGCGGCGACCGGGCAGAATATCGAGAATGCTTATTGGGCGCTGGCGGCGCAGCGCAACACGCGCATCCTCGGCGTCTTCGTCCGGCTGTGGAAGCGCGACAACAAGCCGCATTACAAGAGCTTTCAGCCGCGCATGTGGGGTCTGCTCGAACGCGACCTCGCGCATCCGGCGCTTGTCCCCGTTCGGACATGGTTCGACGCCAATGTCCCCGCTTCGAAACGGGCGGAAATCTGGTCGGGAGCGGGGATGTGAGTGTGAAGATCGAAAGCGCCATGGTGATGGCGGCGGGGCTGGGCAAGCGGATGCGTCCGCTGACCGCCACGCGCCCGAAGCCGCTGGTGCGCGTCGCGGGCAAGCCGCTGATCGATCATAGCCTCGACCGTATCGAGGCGGCGGGCGTCGGGCATGTCGTCGTCAACGTCCATTATCTTGCCGACGCGCTCGAAGCGCATCTGGCGGCGCAGAAGCGGCCGTTCAGCATATCGATATCGGACGAGCGCGAGCAGTTGCTCGAAACCGGGGGCGGGATGGTGAAGGCGCTGCCTTTGCTCTCGGGCGACCCGATCCTGATCGTGAACAGCGACAATATCTGGACCGACGGGCCGCAGGACAGCATCCGCCATCTCGCGCATCATTGGGATGGCGAGCGGATGGACGCGCTGCTGCTGCTGATCCGGCAGGCGAGCGCGACGGGTCACGGCGGCCGCGGCGATTTCCACATGGACGGCGAGGGCAAGCTCAGCCGCCGCAAGACCGGGCGCATCGCGCCCTTCGTTTATACGGGCGTCCAGCTGATTTCACCGCGCCTGCTCGACGATGCGCCCGAGGGTCCGTTTTCGACCAATATTTTTTGGGATCGTGCGATTGCGGCGGGGCGGCTGTACGGGCTGTCGCATATGGGTCAGTGGTTTGATGTCGGTACGCCGGCCAACATCGCGCCGACCGAAGCCGCGCTGACGGATGGCTGACGCCAAGCCCACCATTTACTCCATCGCGGTTCAGCGGGCCTTCGCCGATGCGCTCGCCGCAGGGCTGATCGAGCGGTTCGCCGATGGCGCGCTCGGGCTGGCCGAAGGGTTAATCCTGCTGCCGAGCAACCGGGCGCGCAGCGCAGTGCAGGCGGCGTTCGTGCGTGCCAGCGGCGCGGGGCTGCTGATGCCGCGGCTGGCGGTGATCGGCGATGCCGACCTCGACGAGAGCGTCGCGCTGGCGCTCGATGCGATCGACGACGCCGAACCAGTTCCGCCCGCGATCGATGCGCTCAAGCGCCGCTTGATGCTCGCAGGGCTGATCGAAAAGCATAACCCCCCGGGCGAAGATGCGATCACCGGCGCGGCGGCCTTCCAGCTTGCCGAGGGGCTGGGGCGCGTAATCGACCAGCTTCATTATGAGGAGGTCGCGCCCGCGCGGCTGACGGACATCGAAAGCGCGCTCGGCGATCTGGCGGGGCATTGGCAGGCGTCGTGGCGGCGGCTGTCGCTGCTCGTCGACCAATGGCCTGTAATGCTGGCCGCAACGGGACATATCGACCGCGCCGACCGCCGCAATCGCCTGCTCGCGCGAGTCAGTGCAGGGTGGCGCGAAGCGCCGCCGAAGCGCTTTGTCGTGGCCGCGGGGGTCACCACCGCCGCGCCGGCGATCGCGCGGCTGCTCCGCACGATCGCCGATCTGCCGCAGGGGATGGTCGTGCTTCCGGGGCTCGATCTCGGCATGGCCGACGAGGAATGGGACGCGCTGGGGCCGGTCAAGCCCGATCCCGAAAAGCCCGGCGACCGCCCGCTTGAAACGCATCCGCAATATCATCTGAAATTGCTGCTCGGCCGCATGGGCGTGTCGCGGAGCGAAGTTCAGGAGTGGGCTGCGGCGTCCGAATTCGACGGTCCCGATGCGCGCGCGGCGTTCACCTCACTGCTGTTCGCGCCTGCCGCTTATACGGCGCGCTGGCAGCAGGCGCGCGATCTGGGCGAGGGGATCGCCGGGGTTACTGCCGCGGTATTCGCCGACGACGGGCAGGAGGCGCAGGGGATCGCGCTGATGATGCGCGCGGCGCTCGAGACGCCGGCGCGCACCGCGGCGCTGGTGACCCCCGACCGCGCGCTCGCAACGCGCGTCGCGGCAGCGCTCGCGCGATGGGACATATCGGTCGACGACAGCGCCGGGCAGCCGCTCGGCCAGACTCCGCCGGGCGCGCTGCTGCTCGCGCTCGCCGAATTCGCCGCGGCGTTCGATCCGGTTCGGTTGATCGCGCTGCTCGGCCATCCGCTCGTGCGCGCGGGCGATACGCGGCTTGGCTGGCTCGATCAGGTCCGGCGGCTCGACCTCGTGCTGCGCGGTCCCGGGCTGGTGCCGGGCTGGGGCGGCGTGACGGCGCGAATCGCTGCGCTCGCCGCCGATCCGAAAGCGCGCGGTCATTCGGCGGCGCAGGCCATCGAACCATGGTGGGCTGATGTCGCCGCGGGGCTCGGCGCGGCGCTCGCGCCGTTTGCGGCGGGCGCCCCGGCGCCGCCATCTCTCTTGCTCGGGGCATTGCAGTCGGCGCTCGGCTGGTTGACGGGTGAGGGCGTGTGGACGGGGCATGCGGGCCGCGCGCTGTCTGAAATCTTCGACCGCTGGGCGCTGGCGAAGCGCGACGGCCCGGCGCTCGTCGCACCGTCCGATTTTCCCGCGATGCTCGCCGATCTGCTGTCGGGTGAAAGCGTGCGGCCGCCCTATGGCGGGCACCCGCGGCTGTTCATCTGGGGGCTGCTCGAAGCGCGGTTGCAGCGCGCCGATCTGATGATCCTCGGCGGGCTCGACGAAGGCCGCTGGCCGCCGCAGCAAAGCCCCGACCCCTGGCTCGCCCCCGGCATCCGCCGGATGCTCGGCCTCGCGGCACCCGAGCGGCAGCAGGGCGCCGCGGCGCACGACTTTGTCGGCGCGTTTGCAGCGCGCGACGTGGTGGTGACGCGCGCTCAGCGCAGCGGCGGCGATCCAGCCGTCGCATCACGTTTCTGGCTGCGTCTCGCGGCGCTTGCGGGCGAGCTTCCCGAGGCGGCGCTGGGTGGGCAGCCCGTGGCGGCGCTCGCGGCGATGCTCGACGTACCGCCGGGCGCGAGCGCGCCCGCCGACAAGCCGCATCCCGTGCCGCCGCTCGAAGCGCGCCCGGACCGGATCAGCGTGACCGGGGTCGATCAACTCGCGCGCGATCCCTTTGCTTTTTATGCGGCGAAAATCTTGCGGCTGAGCGAACTCGATCCGCTGAGCAGCGGCCCCGACGCGAAATGGTTCGGCATCCGCGTCCATAAATTCCTGCAGGATTGGCAGAGCGCGGGGCTAACCGAAGGCGCTTTCGACGCGGAACTGGTCGCACTTCGCGCCGATCCTGCGCTCGATTCGCTGGCGCGCGCTTTCTGGCTGCCGCGCATTGAGCCATCTTTGCGCTGGGCGGCGGAGCGCGTGTGGGCGTCGCGCGACGAACGCTGGCCGGTCGCCAACGAAGTGAGCGGCAAGCTGGTGGTCGATGGCATCATGCTGCACGGCACCGCCGATCGCATCGATCAGGCGGCGGATGGCACGCTGGCGATCGTCGATTACAAGACCGGCGCGGCGCCGTCGGCGAAGTCGACGGGCGAGGGGTTGAACAGCCAGCTCGGCCTGCTCGGGCTGCTGGCGGAAGACGCGGGGCTCGGCGATCTGGCACCCGAACCGGTGGGCGCGTTTGAATATTGGGAGCTGAAGCGCGACCGCAAAAAGGCGGTCGATGGCGCGGTGAAGGCGATAAAGGGACAGAAGCCCAAGCCTTCGACCGCCGCCGCGGTCGTCGAGCGGGCGCGCGAAGCGCTCGCCGAACTGAGCGCGCGTTACCTGTTGGGGCAGGAGCCTTTCGTTCCCGGCGATACGGGCAAGCGCTACGCCGATTTCGACCAGCTGATGCGCCGCGACG
>JAURVS010000416.1 GCA_030655355.1 Sphingopyxis sp. | reverse complement strand
CGCCTTTTCGAAGACCGAAGCGGTGCAGGCGGCGCTCGTCACCGCACTCTTTCTCGGAGAGCGACTGCCTTGGCTCGCCTGGCTTGGGATCGTCGCGGGCGTCGCGGGCGTGTTGACGCTCGCGCTCGCAGGGCGCGGCGTGTCGGGCCGCGAGGTATGGCGCGCTTTGGGGCAGCCCGCGGCATTGTGCGGGCTCGGCGCCGGGTCGATGTTCGCGCTGGCGGCGATCGCGGTGAAGCTCGCGACGGCCGAACTCGAAGACATCGACCTCATCGGATCGGCGCTCGTCACGCTCGTGGTCGTGATGACGATTCAGACCGCGCTGCATCTTCTGTGGGTCACGGTGCGCGACCCCGACACGCTGCGCGCGGTCTTCCGCCAATGGCGAACGTCGAGCCAAGTCGGACTGCTGTCTGCGCTCGGCTCGGCTTGCTGGTATATCGGCTTCGCGGCGGCGCCCGCGGCGCTGGTCCGCATCGTCGGACAGGTCGAGGTGATCTTCACGATCGCCTTCGCGCATTTCTATTTGCGCGAGCCGGTGCGGTGGCACGAGATCGTCGGGTTGTTGCTTGTCGTCGGCGGCGTCGTGATGGCGCTCCTCGCAACCTTTTAGAAGACTGGCGCTTTGCTCACCATCGCGGGCAGCGGACGCCCCATCACGCCGGTGAGCCACCCCGCCGCCTCAACCACCTGCGGCAGTGCCACGCCGGTCTCGACGCCGCTGCGTTCGAGCATATAGATCACGTCCTCGGTCGCGACATTGCCCGCCGCGCCGGGCGCGAAGGGACAGCCGCCCAGTCCGCCAAGCGACGCGTCAACCGTCGCCGCGCCTTCATTCACCGCCGCCCAGACATTGGCGATTCCGGTGCCGCGCGTGTCATGGAAATGCACGCGCACCGGCAGCGCTCCAACGGCCTCGCGCACGCGTCCGACCATCTCGGACACCTGGCTCGGCACGCCAACGCCAATCGTGTCGGCCAGCGCGATTTCGCGCGGGTCCGCGTCGGCGGCACGCTTCGCCATTTCGACGACGCGATCGATCGATACGCGCCCCTCGAACGGACAACCGAAAGCGGTGGCGATCGTGATCTGCCCGCTCCGCCCTGCCGCCTTCGCCAGCGCAACGATCTCCATCGCAGCGGTCAGCGATTCATCCGAGCTTTGGCCCTGATTGCGAATACCGAAGCTGTCGCTCGTTACGCACACCGCGCCGAGTTCATCAATGCGCCCGGTCGCAAGCGCGCGCTCGGCACCGCGACGATTGAGGACGAGGCCGATGTAGGTCACGTCATCGCGCTCGGGCAGCATCGCCACCAGTTCCTCGGCATCGGCGAGTTGCGGAACCTTCTTGGGATTGACGAAGCTCGTCACCTCGATACGCCGAATGCCATAATCGATCGCGCGGCGGACGAGCATCAGCTTGTCGGCGGTCGACACGATGGTCGATTCATTCTGCAATCCGTCGCGAGGTCCGACCTCGACCATTTCGACCATAGGGTTATTCCACATCTTGCGTCCTGAATTTTTCGAGTCATTTGCGGGTTGAAAAATACATAGCATTCTAAGTATACGAAAACCATGGGCGAGGCGAGCCGTCTCTATCAGAGTCGGTCCCGAAAGGAATGATATGACGGATACAGGCAGCGGGGGAGCGCTGGACGGCATCAAGGTCGTCGAAATGGGTCAGCTGATCGCAGGTCCCTTCTGCGGTCAGCTGCTCGGCGACATGGGCGCCGAAATCGTCAAACTCGAACCGCCGGTAACCGGCGACCAGATGCGCAACTGGGGCCAGGGTGACAAGCCGAGCTGGTGGCGCGTGATCGCGCGCAACAAATATTCGGTCGCCGCCGACCTCCGCTC
>JAURVS010000448.1 GCA_030655355.1 Sphingopyxis sp. | reverse complement strand
GATCAGCCAGGCGACGGTCATCGTGTCGCTCATTTCGGGTGGGCTCCACAGCAGCATCCACGCGATCGCGAGCGGGATCGGTGCGCCGTAAAGCCAGGGCAGGCGGCGGCCCCAGCGGCTGCGCGTGCGGTCGGTGAGTTCGCCGATCACCGGATCGACAAAGGCGTCGGCGATCAGCGCGACCATGATCGCGGCGCCGACGATCCCCGCGTCGAGCCCGACGACCTGATTGTAGAATAACAGCAGGAAGGTCGAAAAACCGTTGTCCTTGACGCCATAGGCGATGCTGCCGAGGCCATGCGTGACCTTCAACCAGATTGGCAGACGTTCGGCTTTCGGCGCGGTAATCGTCGCTGCGCTCACGCGCCGGCCCCGGCCTTTGCCGCTTCCTCCATGGCGAGCAGCGCGTCGAACATGCCCGGCGTTTCTTTGTCCCACGCATGGCGCTGGCCGATCGTGAGGCCGCCGTCGACCAGCAGGTGCGTGCCGGTCATGAATGAGCTTTCCTCGCTCGCCAGATAGGCGACGGCATTGGCGATATCTTCAGGCTGGCCGCCGCGCGCGACCGGCTGCGCGTTCGCGCTCATCTGCGCAATCACATCATTGGCCTGCGTCTTGAGTTCGCCCGGCACGTCGAGCGAGGCGGTGAAGATGTTGGTGTTGATGAAGCCGGGGCAGATGGCATTTACGCGGATACCATATTGCGCGAGGTCGGTTGCCGCGACCTTGCTGAGATGCAGCACGCCCGCCTTGGCCACGGCATAGGCGATCGGCGAATAGCCCGCGCCCAGCGCCGCGACGCTAGCGGTGTTGACGATGCTGGCGCCCTTGCGGCCCTTCATATGCGGCGCGGCATAGCGGATGCCCATCGCGACCGACTTCAGCACCAGATCCATCGTCCGGTCCCAGCCTTCGGGGCTGATCTCGTCGATCGGCGCGCGATCACCGCCCGCGGCGGCATTGTTGAAAACGATATCGATACCGCCGCCCTTGGTGGCGGCTGCGTTCATCAACGCCTCGATATCGCTGGGCTTGGTAACGTCGCAGCGGACGAAATCGATCTTGCCGTTCGACTGTTCGGCCAGCGCCTGTCCGCCCGCTTCATCGATGTCGGCGGCGAAGACATGCGCGCCTTCGCTCGCGAGTTTCAGAACCGCTGCTTTGCCGATTCCCGACGCTGCTCCGGTGACGACGGCTATCTTGCCTGCGAATCGCATGACCCATTCTCCCGTTTTGTTTTGCCACTTAGCTTAGGGGCCAAAGGGGAGGCGTCAACGCTGGTCAAACCGACGCTACGGTGCCGTAACGGCAGGTGGTCTTATCCAAGTTGACGCTTGCGTAAAGCAGGCGACTGCTCGTAGATTTGGGTCAGGAAGAGGAGCCTGAAACATGAGCGATCTGGACGCTTTTCGCGCCGAAGTGCGCAGCTGGCTGGAGGCGAACTGCCCCGCCGAAATGCGCGAACCCATCCGCGAGGAAGGCGATGTCTGCTGGGGCGGACGCAATTGGACCTTCAAGAATGACGCCCAGAACCAATGGCTCGAAGCCTGCGTGTCGAAGGGATATACCGTGCCCGATTGGCCCAAGCCCTATGGCGGTGCCGGGCTGACTCCCGAGCAGACCAAAATCCTCAAACAGGAAATGAAGCGCATCAACGCGCGCTCGCCGCTCGACAGCTTCGGCATCTGGATGCTCGGCCCCGCGCTGCTGCAATTCGGCACCGAGGAGCAGAAGTTCGAATATCTGAACCCGATCGCGCGCGGCGAAATTCGCTGGTGCCAGGGCTATTCGGAGCCCGGCTCGGGCAGCGACCTCGTCAGCTTGCAGACCTTCGGTGAGGACAAGGGCGATCATTGGGTCGTCAACGGGTCAAAGATCTGGACGAGCTATGCCGACAAGGCCGACTGGATTTTCTGCCTCGTCCGCACCGACAAGGCGAACAAATATCAGGGCATCACATTCATGCTCTTCGACATGGCGAGCAAGGGCGTCACGACCAAGCCGATCCTGCTGATCAGCGGCAACAGCCCCTTCTGCGAAACCTTCTTCGACGACGTCGAAGTGCCGAAGACGCAATTCATTGGCGAGATCAACCGCGGCTGGGACGTCGCCAAATATCTGCTCGGCCACGAACGCGAGATGATCTCGGGCGGCGGCGCGGGCGGCGACATGGTCAGCATCGGCGGCGCCTTCGCCAAGGCGATCGGCAAGAATGATGCGGGCGAACTCGACGATCCGATCCTGCGCGCCGAAATGGCGGCGTTCGACGTCGACGTCTTTGCCTATCGCGCGATGGGCGAGCGTTTCATGGATATGTGGAAGACCGGCCGCGCGCATCCCGCCAGCTCGAACATGATGAAATATGTCGGCACTGAACTCAACAAGCGCCGCCACGAGCTGGTGATGTCGGGCGGCGGCAGCGAGGCGCTCGAATGGGATAGCGAAGAGACGAAGGGCGGCGCGCGTCCGCGCGGCTGGCTACGCACCAAAGCCAATTCGATCGAAGGCGGGACGAGCGAAGTCATGCTCAACGTCATCGCCAAGCGTATTCTCGACCTGCCCGGAGCCTGACCCATGCCTCTTTATCACAATGACGATCAGGCGATGCTCAAGGACAGTGTCGCACCCTTCGTGGCCGAACAGGCGCCGGTCTCGCACCTGCGCAAACTGCGCGACAGCGCCGATGCCACGGGCTTTTCGCGCGACCTCTGGTCGCAGTTCACCGAAATGGGCCTGCCGGGCATGCTCGTTCCCGAGGAGCATGGCGGGCTTGGCATGGGGCATATGGAGGCGGGCATCGTGCTCGAGGAAATCGGCCGCAACCTGACCCCGTCGCCTTTCCTGTCGACCAGCGTCGGCGCGGTTGCGGCGCTTGCCAAGGCTGGCGGCACGCAGGCGGGCCGGTGGCTCCCCGCGATCGCATCGGGCGAAGCGATTGTCGCGCTCGCAATTGACGAAGGCGCCAAGCATCGCCCTGATCGCATCGCGACGACCGCGACGCGCGCCGGGAACGGCTTCCGTCTCGACGGCAAGAAAAGCTTCGTTCTCCACGGCCATGTTGCTGACGTGAGCATCGTCGCGGCAAAGACCGACGGCGGCATCACTTTGTTCGCGGTGCCGAAAGATGCAAAGGGCGTGACCGCCGATCCGCGGCGGCTCGTCGACTCGAGCCTTGCGAGCCATGTCACGCTCGATGGCGTCGAAGTCGATGCCGACGCAGTGATTGGCGAAGTTGATGCGGGTCAACAGATCCTCGACGCGCTGCTCGCGGCAACGCGCACCGGTTCGGCCGCCGAGCTTGTCGGCGTCGGGCAGGGCGCGATGGACATGACGGTCAATTACCTCAAGGAACGCAAGCAGTTCGGCAAGCTGATCGGCGAGTTCCAGGGGCTCCAGCACCGCGCCGCGCATCTTTATGGCGAAATGGAAGTCGCGCGCGCCACGGTGATGAAGGCGCAGCAGCTGCTCGACGAAGGCAGCGAAGGCGCGAAGTTGATGGTTTCGGTCGCGAAAGCCAAGGCTGGCCGCGCCGCCAACCTCGCGGTGCGCGAAGGCGTGCAGATGCATGGCGGCATCGGCATGACCGACGAATATGACATCGGACTTTATATGAAACGCGACCGCGCGCTCGCCGAATTTATGGGCGACGTGCATTATCATATCGACCAGGTCGCCCGGATGAACGGCTACTAATCTCACCCCTCCCCTGAAGGGGAGGGAGACAAGGATGAGCAAATGAATCTTCAGGACATGTTCGGCCTCGACGGCCGCATCGCACTCGTCACCGGCGGCTCGCGCGGGATCGGCAAGATGATCGTCGAGGGCTATCTCGCGGC
>JAURVS010000447.1 GCA_030655355.1 Sphingopyxis sp. | reverse complement strand
GCGGCGCGGGGGAGGAAGGCGTCGAACCATGGGGTGAAGTCGTCACCGAGGACGACCGCCATCAGATGGGCTTCGGTGAGCGCCGACGACAGAAATTCGTCGCCGCCGGGTTCCCACGCCTGACAATCGCGGTCGCCGCCGAACCAGTCCTGCGCCCGCGCGTCGATCAGCGTGACGAGTGAAGGATCGCGGCCCACGGCCCAGTCGCGGGCGAGGAGCAAAGCGAAGCTGATGTTGAAATGGGTGCCGACGCGCAGCGGATAGGTGAGCTTGGGAAGAAAGGCGTGGAAGCGCGCGGCGAAGGCGAGGGCCAGCGGTTCGAGCGCCGCGGCCCATGGCGCGTCGTGGCGCTCGGCCTCGGCATGGAGCGCGAGCAGCCACGCCCACCCATAGGGGCGTTCGAAAGCCGCAGCATAGGGGCGATCGAGGAAAGCGCGTTCGACGGCGACCTTTTCCGGGACGAGCATGTCGTCGGCGCGTGGGCCAATGTCGGCGGCGACGGGAAGCTCGGGGAAACGCCGTGCGAGGCGGAGAATCTGCCACCAGCCGTGGACGCAGCTATGCCAGTCGAAGCTGCCGTGAAAAATCGGGTGATGGTCGCGCGGTGGCTTGGCATCCTGGGGTCCGTTGAGGACGAGATCCATCTTGTAAGGATATTCGCGGCCCAGATGCGACAGGGTCGCGGCGGCGAAGCGGGCGGCGTGTTCGGGCGTAAGCTGCATGGAAAGGTCTTACGCGCTTGCACCAAGCGAAGTCGAGATGTGGGCTATTGGCGAGCCGTTTGCTATGGCCGCTTGTTCTGCCATACGCTGCGACCGAAATGAGCCGGTGGCGATACCCCAAGGACCAGTCCGGGACGGCGCGCGGGCACGATCGGCGCCTTGACGATCTCGAAGCCCGAGGCAACGGCATGGGTTGCCGGTGCGGCTCCGCCGTGCGCCGCGCGCAGCAAGGTCGTGTCGATCGGGCGGTCGGTTTCGATCCCGAAGCGTTTGTCGACCACCCAGCGGACGGTGCCCAGCATCGGGTCGTGACCCGGCAGAAAAACGGTAATCCGCTCGCCGATGTTGAGTGCGGTCGGGCCTTGTCCGCCGATCCCCGTTTCGGAGACGTTGCGGATCGTTACGTCAAATTGGCCAAGGCGCGCGCACGCGAGAGCGCCCTTAACCAGGCGCGACTGGCGCGGCTGACGCTTGTCGGACGGGACGGATGAGGCTGGGGAAGCCTCGGGACTGGACATGCGCGACTCATCTTCTTCGCCCAACCCCCACGTTGGCCGATCATTTTGGTCCCTCCATCGCCGTAAACAGCGAAGGTAAATTTTCGTATAGCGTCTTCGGTAATTATTTTGCGGGCGGGAGGCCGCCGAAGGTCACGATACTTTCGCTTCCGCTTGCCGAAACCGCTGAAACGCCAAAGAAATTATCATCTACGATCACCCCGGGCAAAATCAGCTCGGTCGGTGCATCGGCCGAAACGGTCCGACTGTCCGACCAATCGCTGCGGTCGGCGCGCCGCCAATAAAGTTTATAGCTGGCAACGTCTTTTACCGGCGACCAGCGGACCGTCGTATTCGAGCTGACTGCGCCATCGATGCTGACACCGGCAGGGGCAGGCGGCGCGTCGGCGAGTTCACCCGCCAGCGCGACATTGAGCGCGGTTACCCGTGCCAGATAGGGGAAGTCCATCTCGTCGACCGTGTCGCCATATTTGCGGCCGTCTTCGTCGCGCAAATCCTGATGCTGATGATCATAATCCTCAATGCCGACGGTGAAGCGGATCGCCGGATAGCCGAGTTCGAGCGACGGCAGATGGTCGCCGCCACGGCGGAAGCGGTCGGGGCGGCGTACCGCAAGGACTTCGAGGCCGATTGCCGGGTTTCGCTCGCCCGCGCGAACCGCGGCTTTGGCTAGCGCGCGCGACGGGCCGTCGTCTTCGCCGCCGATGCCGCGCCGCGCAAGTTGCGCTGCGAGATCCTCCGACGCGCGAATGCCCTCGCTGAACACGCGGACGCGGTTGTCGACGACGCTGCCGTCGGTGCCGTGCGTGCCGCCGACAATGTCATTGTTCAGCATCGCCGCGATCTGCCAATTCTGGTCCTTGGCATGTTTGGCGAGCAGCTTCCCGCCCCATAAACCCTGCTCTTCGCCCGACAAGAGCGCATAGACGATCGTCGCGCGGTGTTTCTGCTTCGACAGCAGGCGCGCCGCTTCGATCACAAGCGCTGTGCCCGAAGCATCATCGTTGGCCCCGGGCGCGTCGGCGGTGAAGTTCATCGGGTCGGTGACACGACTGTCGATATGGCCCGCGATCATGATGACATGCGCAGGATCGCCGCTGCCTTTTTGAATTGCGAGGACATTTTCGACGATCACGCCATCGGGCGCGCGCGGGCCTTCGAACCGATCGGCGATGCGCTCGACCTTCAGGCAGCCGCCGCAGGCTTTCGAGATGCGCTCAAATTCGCTCGCCCCCCAATTGCGCGCGGCGCCGATGCCGCGTTTGGGATCGGTCGCCGACGACAGCGTGTGACGGGTGCCGAAAGACACCAGCTTTTCGACCGAAGCCTTTAACCGTGCCGGATCGGCAGCGGGGGTGTCATCCTTGGCGACAACGGCAGCTGGAGCGGTCAACAACAGCGCGGCGAGCAGGGTGCGTTTGATCATGCCGCTTCATGCGGCGGCTAGTGGACAAAGGAAAGCCCCTCTCCCCAAGGAGAGGGGCTCGAAAGGCCTTAGCCGAGGCCGGAGAAACGAATGTCCTGGACACGGCCATAGCGGATTTCGCAAGTGAACTTGCCCTTGTCATAGGATCCGCCACGGCCCCAGCGGCCGCGATAGCCATCGTTGACGACCACGCGGCCTTTGACACGATAGCCCTCGCGCTTGCGATCGATGCTCGTCACTTCGGTGACGTCGGTGCGGCCGTAACGGCGGCTGCCGCGTTCGACCGAGTTGACGCACTGGCTGACCGCGCTGCGGCTGTCGCCATAGCGGTTATAGTCATAGCCATAGCCGTAACGAGCATCGTCATAGCGGCCGCGACTATCGTAGCGGCTGTTGCGGTCGTAGCGATCATAGCGGTCGTTATCGCCGCTCGACAGGATCGCAGCGAGCCCGCCGAGTACGACTGCACCGGCGATGATCTCACCGGCGCCAATTCCGTCGCGGTCCCGATCGCGCGCCATCGCAGGCGTCGCGCCGATCAGCATCGCGCCAGCGGTGGCCGCACCAATTGCGGCTTTGGTCAGGTTGGCCTTGATAGCCATGGTTCGGTCTCCTCAAAAGTGCAGGCGGCGTCTTCGCGGCCTGTTGAAGAGAGTTGTACCGATTTGGCGGTGACAGGGTGCTGAACCCCATGCTTATCTGGCGTTCAGACTTGGTTTTGCTGGGGTTCAGGTTGAGGTGCCGCTCGCTTGGTCAGAGCGTTTGTAGTTTCGCGCTGGGGAACTCCCGCGCGCTCGTCATCCCGGGTCAAGCCCGGGATGACGATGAAGGAAAAGTCCATTGTCTGTTGAGAAATGCGCGCGCAGGTGCGTGTTGAGAATCCTCCCTGCGGCTTCGCCTCGGGGAGGGGGACCGCCGCGAAGCGGTGGTGGAGGGGTAGCGACATCGCGCCATAACCCCTCCGTCGGTGCTTCGCGCTGCCACCTCGCCATCGCTTTGCGAGAGGAGGAACCGAAGTTTAGCCGAAGCTGACGTCGACGACGCGGCCGTTGCGATAGCTGCAGCCAAAGCTGCGCACTTCGCCGCCGAGGCGCGAGGCGGTGCCGGTGACATACCAGCCGCCGTTGTTCGCCTCAGTGTCGGTTATACTGTCGATGCGCGCATCGTCGCCCATCTCGGCCTCGACCGCCCAACCACACGCGTCAGCGGCGCGCGACTCGGCTTCGCCACGATTATAGGCACCGGGGACGGTGTCGTTTTGCACATCGGGTTCGTAGCGCGGCGCGTCCTGCTGATCCGCGCGATAGGGCGGGTCATAGCGATAGTCGGGCGCCCGCTCGCGCTTGTCCTTGCTCACCGAACTGGCGATCGCGGCGATGGTGCCGATGATCAGCAAGCCGCCGAGCACATCGCCGGTGCTGATATTGTCGCGGTCGCGATATCCCCAGCCGCCATGATGGCGTCCCCGCGCTTCCGCCGGGACGGCGCTGAGGCCGACCGAGGTCAGGACGATCGCTGCCGCGGTGGTGAAACTGGTCAATTTACGCATCGAGGAAAACTCCCCTCTGGCGGGCCCAGGATGGTCCGGCCCGCAATTTCTCTTACCTACGCCCGGGATGCTTTCGCGCCGCTGAACCGTTGCCGGTCCGCGGCGAGCTGAGTCGCAAAATGAACAAGGCCCGCCATCCTCGCGGAAGACGGGCCCTGGGACCAGTATAGGTGACCAGACCTATTCGGGTAATATTAGCAGGCGCAGCGCGGCTTGGCTCTGGGTTTCCACTTTTTCTTCGCAACATAGCGTTTCCGTACCGGCGCATTTTCATAATAGGTACGGGTCGATGTCTCGACTGTCTCAGTTATGATGGGCGCGCCGTTCGTAATCGTCGTCGTGACCACGACACCTGGCGTATAATAGCCATAGCCGCCTTGCTGATAGCTGGTCGAATAGTCGCCCTGAAATCCGCCGCCCTGATAGCCGCCGCTTTGGTATGAACCGCGGTTCGAATACCATTCGTCACATTTTTTCTTGTCCGAGGCATTGCCGATCGCCGATCCGGCAAGCGCGCCAACTCCGCCGCCGATCAGCGTGCCGGCGGTGCGGTCACCGCGTCCGGCTATGCGGTTGCCGGCGATGCCCCCCACGAGCCCACCGACAACCGCGCCGCCCACTGTGCCCCCCCGGCCACAGCGGCGTTCCATCTCGTCATTGTAGCGTGCGTCGTAACCGCCGCCTCGATAGTTGGGATCATAGACGGGCGGTGCCGGATAGCCGGCGCCACGGCCCTCGACCGTGCCTTCGTAGCGGCCGTCATACCGGCGGCCGTCTGGCGCTTCATAGGTGCCGTTCCAAGTCCCGGTCCAGCGGCCCTCGGCGTCATAAGTGCCACCCACCTGACGATAATCGGCTTCGCTTGGTACACGGTCAGGATAGCCGGTGTAAACGCGCGCATCGGGGTCGTCGGGATTGCCATAATCGAGCGACGGGCGCGCATTCTGTCCATAGGCAGCGCTGTCCGACAGGCTCGCGGCGGCCGCCAGCGGCATTTCCGCGCCTGCGCGGCCCGCCAGCAACAACGACCCTGCGGCCAATCCTAACAACACAAACGTCCGCATTCTGAACTCCCTGTTCCCTCGGCCTGCACCGATTGGTTAACAGCTTGTTAGCAAAATCAGCGGTCTATCGCGAATCCGTTAACCCTGAAGAAGGCGTTTCATTTTGGGTCAGGGTGCCGGGGCAAGTGCCGTCGCGATACGCGTAATCAGCGCCTCCGCGCCCGCCTGGTCGGCGGGAGAAAAACGCGACGCAAGCGGGCTGTCGAGGTCGAGCACGCCGATAAGTCGGCCGTCGGCGACGACGGGCACGACGAGCTCGCTTCGACTGTCGGCGTCGCACGCGATATGACCGGGAAAGGCGTGGACATCATCGACGCGCTGAGTGGTACGAAGGCGCGCGGCGGCTCCGCACACGCCTTTGTCTAGCGGAATGCGGATGCAAGCCGCTTTGCCCTGAAACGGGCCGAGCACAAGTTCGGTCCCGTCGAAGCGATAGAAACCCGCCCAATTGAGGTCGGGAATTGCCTGCCAGATCAGCGCGGCGACATTCGCCATATTGGCGATGCCGTCGGGCTCGCCCGCGACGAGCGCGACAGCCGCATCGCCGGCTTCGGCCCACAGTAGCGCGGGATCGGTTGCCGAGAAAGAGAGCGCGTAGGACATGTTATTGAACGTCCAGCCCGGTCCATTTGGCCGCAAAGGCATATTTGTCCGCGGCCTCGGCGATGACCTTGTCGGTCGGCTTGCCGCTGCCATGCCCCGCGCGCGTTTCGACACGGATCAGGTGCGGCTTGTCGCCCGCCTTCGCGTGCTGCAGCGCTGCGGTATATTTGAAACTATGCCCCGGAACGACGCGGTCGTCGGTGTCCGCGGTCGTCACCAGCACGGCAGGATAGGCAGTGCCATCCTTGATGTTATGATAGGGCGAATAGCTGAGAAGGTTTTTGAAATCACCTTCCTTCGAAGGATACCCATAATCGTCGACCCAATAGCGCCCGGCGGTGAAGCGGTCGAAGCGCAGCATGTCCATCACGCCCACCGCAGGCAGCGCCGCAGCGAACAGGTCAGGACGCTGGTTCGTCACCGCGCCGACAAGCAGACCGCCGTTCGATCCGCCTTCGATCGCAATCTGACCCTTGCCCGCGATGCCTTCGGCAATCAGATATTCCCCCGCGGCGATGAAGTCGTCGAACACATTCTGTTTCTTGTCGAGGCGGCCGGCGTCATGCCACGCCTTTCCATATTCGCCGCCGCCGCGCAGGTTCGCGATCGCGAGGACGCCCCCCTTGTCGACCCAAGCAAGGCGGGTAGGCGAGAAGCCGGGCGTCATCGAGACATTGAAGCCGCCATAGCCGTAAAGGAGAGTCGGCGATCCCTTGCTGCGGTCGAGGCCCTTCTTCATCACGACGAACATCGGCACTTCGGTGCCGTCTTTGGATTTGTAGAAGCGCTGTTCGACGCTGAAGTCCGACGGCTTGAAGGTCAGCTTGGGCTCGGCGAAAATCTCGCTTTTCCCGGTGGCTGCGTCGAACCGGTAAATCGTCGTCGGCCGCGCATAGCTGGAGAAGCTGTAGAAGGTTTCGGGATCGCTCGATTTGCCGCCAAACCCCGATGCCGCGCCGATGTCGGCAAGTTTGATATTGGCGATCGGCTTGCCGTCGAGCGCGACCATCATCGCCTCCGACTTCGCATCGCCGAGATAGGAGAGGATCAGGCGGTTGCCGACGCGCGATGCGCCAACGAGCGTCGCATCATCCTCGCCAACGAGCTGCGTCAACGCGGTGGGCTTTTTGACGTCCATCGAAACGATGCGCCCGCGCGGCGCGCCCTTGTTGGTGATGAAGGTAAAGCGCGGGCCGTCGTTGGTCACATACTCCCAGTTGTTCGCATAATCGTCCACTAGCACGATCGGCTTGGCGCCTGCCTTGCCGAGCGGATGGAGCGTCAGGCCATAGCGTTGGTCTGTCCCCTCGGACGACACGACGAGCAGATATTTGCCGTCGTCGGTGACGACCGCGCTGTTGTTGAGCTTCGGCTTGTCGGGCGTTGCGTGGATCAGCACGTCTTCGCTCTGCGGTGTGCCGAGCTTGTGGAAATAGACCGCATGGTGCTCGTTGAGCGATTGGAACGCTCCGTCCTTGGCGGGTTCGGGGAAGCGCGAATAATAGAAGCCGCTGCCATCCTTCGCCCAGTCGAGCGCAGAGAATTTGACCCAGCGAACTTCGTCGGACAGATCCGCGCCTGTCGCGACATCCTTCACGCGAACGATGCGCCAGTCGGTGCCGCCGTCCTGCACCGAGTAGAGAAGATGCTTTCCATCGTCTGACGGGTTCCACTCGGCTAGCGCGGTCGCGCCGTCCTTGGCCCATGTGTTGGGGTCGATCAGCACACGGGCTTCGCCCTTCAGCCCTTCGCGGACAAAAAGCACCGATTGCGGCTGAAGTCCGTCGTTGCGGGTATAGAAATAGCGGATCCCGGCTTTCGTCGGCAGACCAAAGCGCTCGTAATTGTAAAGCTCGGTCATCCGCTTTTTGAACGCGTCACGGCCGGGCAGCGTTTCGAGATAGGTGTCGGTGACCTTGTTTTGCGCGGCCACCCAATCGGCGACATTCGGATTGACGCGAACATCATCCTCTAGCCAGCGATAGGGGTCTGCAACATCGACACCGAACTGCGGATCGACGGTGTTGCCGCGAGCAGTATCGGGATAGCCAAGCGACGGCGCGGTGATAGATGGCGCGGCCTTATCGGCAGCCAGTGCTGTGCCACCCGGCGTCATCGTAAGGGCAACCAGCGCCAGCGGCGCGGACAAGGCTTTACGAGACATGGCAAGGCGATCCTCATTCTTCTTGGGGGGAAATTATTATGCGCCCTCATGTAAGGAGCGACAAGGCAGGGGCAAGGGGATTTGCAGCCGATCAGGCGGGATCGAGCGATCCACGATAGGCGACGATCAGGCCCACAAACGGCGCGGCGATTTCGACGTCAAAGCGGAAACGGCCTTCGACCTCGGCCTCAAAGCTGGTGCCGCTCGGCAACAGCCAGCGGGGCATCGGAATGCCAAAGGCCGACCAGCGACGCGGGACAAGTCGGAGGCGGTCTTCCTCGACCGTGAGCGCCATAGCAAAAGACAGTGGGCCGAAATGCTCGACGAGCAGATAATCGTTCCGGCCGATTCCGCGCGATTGCAATGACGCGAAGCGCTTGCCGCCGAAATCGCGGGTCCAGCGCTCGCACCCGTTTTCGGGGGTGAAGGTGACTGTGACCGGTACGCGCGTCGCGGCTTTGGGGAAGCCCATGACGACGGCGGCGAAGCGCGCCAAAAGTCCGGTGCCGCGGCGTACATCGGCATGGCCCTGCCACTGGCGTGGGGCACCACTTCCATGCAATCGCTTGAGCTGCGGCGGCAGTGCGTCGAAAGCGGTGCCAAGGATCTGGCGATAGAGTGGCGCATCGGGCTGCTCGCTGTGGAATCCCGTGTAGATCGATCGACCATCGAACAAGGCATCATAGTCGGCGAGGGTGAGCGCGTCGACGCTCGACCGTGCGCCGTCGGCGGGACGATCGCCCGCGCGCAATTTGCGAACGAGCGCCTCGATCGCCATTGATGGAATATAGGGGCCGTCGTCGCCTTCGGCCAAAAGATGCCAGCTGCGCTCGACCGCTTTCGCCCCTTCAACGCCGCGCACGCGAAGAAACATGCCGCCGCGATGTTCGCCGAACCGCATGCGATTGAGCACGGCGTAAAACAGGCGTGCAAACGGCTCGAATGAGGGCAGGTGAAAGCGCGCGCGCGCCTTGGCGAGCAGATTCAGGATGCGGTGCAGGATTTCAGGGACCGGGCCGGCGCCCATCCAGATATCGTTGATCGTCGGATAAGAGCGCGGGATCAGGCGGAGATCGGGAACATCAACCAAAGAGAAACGGATGTTTCTAAGCGGCAAGCGGCCGGGGACGGCGACGGTATAGCGCAGGCTTTCGGCGAGGCCGATGCCGTGCGTGTCCTTTCCGCCACGCCGCAGCTCGACAGGCGCGCCAGCATAGCCGACGACCGCGCGCATCACGTTGAGGCCAATGCCCGCGAAGGGCGATGGCGCGATCCCGCCCTCGACACTTCGGATGTCCATCGTCTGCGCCATTTCGCGCAGCACTGCGCCAGTCAGTGCGGGGAAACTGCTGACCCCTGACAGGATGAACACACCTGCCGCTTTCGCTTTTGTATCGAAGCGGTCGATGCCGAAGACGAAATCGGCGCCGTCGGCGAAGTCAAGATAGTCGACGCCTGCCGCGATGCACGTCTCAACGACTTGGTAGCCATCGATGCCATAATCCTGAAACGGCCCCGATGCGTCGACGACCAGGTCAGGTTGGAGGCTGGCCAAGGCTGCAGCAATCTCGCGCCGGTCGAGCGCATGCGGATGGACGCGCGCGGCGCCGCTATAGGTTGCGCAAAAGCGCGTCGCGCGGCCGAGGTCGCGGCCGCAGATCAGCAGGTCGAGGTCCGGCATGTCGGCCAGCAGCTCGGCCAGCCGCCCGCCAAACACGCCATAACCACCGAGGATCAGTATCTTCATGTCAAAATCCGGTTTCGATATTCGGGTGGCGCCGTCCAGCAGGTCGCGCGTTTTCCGAACAGGCGGTAGCGATTGCGCGCGACCCACCGGTAGACGCGATCGCGGAGGGCGGCGGGGACGATGCGAAGAAGTGAGAGCACTCGCCACGGCCAGCCAAGCCCAACATAGATCGCAAGCACGGCATCGCTGTCGCGTCGTACCGTTGCGCCGTCGACGACTAGGATGCTTGTGGGATCGTTCGGATCTAAGCCGTGTTCGCGGCACAGCGCTGCGCCCGCGGTGCCCTGGATCGACGCGAGGCGAAACTTTTCGGCTTTGTCATGCTGCAGCACGAATTGCGCATTTGCCGAACACAATATGCATTCGGCATCGAACAAGATGATGGGGCCGACCCGGTCAGGCATCGTGGAATAATCCGTGCTGGCTCAGCAATTCGCCAAACAAAGGGTGCGAAACTTTCAGGTCGAAGGCAAAATAACCACGGCCCAGATGCTGGTGCGTGACCTTCGTCTCACCGGGAGCGAGCCAGCGGGGAAGGCGAACGCGAAGCCTGCCACACCGCCAGAAATAATGGTCGGATGCGAAGACCAGTGCGTCAGCTTCCGCGCGCACCAGAAGCGCCATACCAAAGCCGCCGCCGATATGCTCTTCAAGCCCCGTGGGGCCGGCAAAGCGCTTGGCGCTGTGGACCACCTGCGGGTAGCGGCGAGCGCGTCCGTAGAAGCGCGTCCAGAACTGGCCGCCGCTTGCGCGGTCCTCGCTCACTGCGACCGCGGCGGGCGCGGGGCCGCTCGTACTTGTCGGTAGCGGTGCGCCGATCAAGCGGCAAAGCTGCGCAAGCAGCCAACCCGCACGCGACAGGCGCGTCCAGACGATCTCTCCGCTGTAGATTGCGACCGCAGTGCCCGACAGGTGTTTGGAAAAGCGACGACGGACGTCGTCGGGCAGCGCGTTCCAGTCCGCCGAGGGGACGAGGCGACGGAAGCGACCGTCGACAAGCGCTTCATCGGCATCGTGCGCAAGCAAGGAAGGCACTTCGATCTGGCGTTTCAGTCCGCTCCGCATGTCTCGCTCCTAGTGTACGTCCTTGCTCTTTCCCGGGCGCCAATTGATCAGCTTGGTCACGCCTGCGCCAAGCTTGATCAGCCGCATCAGCGCGGGTTTGGGAACATTGAGCATTTCGTCGTGCCAGCCGCTCATCGTCGTGACGAAGTTGAGCATGTCGGTGAGGCGCGCCTTGGCTTCGGCGCTGAGTTGCGGGTCATCGGCTGCCCGCGCGACGCACGCCTTGAGCGCTGCCTCGGCGGGATCGACTTCGCGTGCCTTGCGGCCCGCGGCGATGCGCGTGACCATTTCCCAAATATCCTTTTCGGCGGAGAAATGGTCGCGCCGGTCGCCGAGTAGGGGGACGCGCGCTATCAGTCGCCAGCCGAGCAATTCTTTGATCGAATTGGAAACGTTGGAGCGTGCGAGCCCCAGCATGTCTGCGACCTCCTCGGCATGGAGCGGGCGGTCGGAAATAAACAGAAGCGCGTGGATCTGCGCCACCGACCGGTTGACGCCCCATTGTCCGCCGAGATTGCCCCAATGGAGAACGAATTCGGTCGCTGCCGGAGACAGTTTCGATCCATTTTCGTTAATTTCTGTCATGACAGAAATATCGGATAATAATGTTCCGGAGTCAAGCGGCGCGATCATTCCAGATCGTCTCGCCGGAGGGCGGTGCAACCAGATCTGCAATCCAAGCGTTTCGCGTTCAGATTACAAAAGGAAACCATTTATGATCAGGACCTTCACTGCAATGGCCGCCGGCGCGTTGATTCTCGCGCCAGGAGCGGTGCTCGCGCAGACCAATGCGTCCGATCAGTCGACCGGTACGCAGGAGGATCGTGTGGGCGCGATCCTTGGAACGCTGTTCGGCGACCGACTTGGCGTATCAACGTCGGTCGAGCGGCAATGGGCTGCAGGCCGCAAGCCGCTTGCGACGCAGCGGGCGCAGTTTATCGCGCGGATTGATTCCGATGTCCGCTCGGGCGCCTTGACCGCATCGAACGGCGTTCGCGTGAAAGCCGAATATGAGGAGATTGTCGCACTCGAAGCGCGTTACGGCGCCGACAACCGGTTTACGACCGCCGAGCGCACCGACCTTAGCGATCGCTATGGCGCGCTGACGCAGGCATTGACCGAGGGTGGATATGCCGATGATGGTGACGATTCGGGAAGCCTGTCTGTTGCCGAAGGACGTACAGAATTCAATCGGCGCGTCGACGCGGGGGTAGCGGCGCGCCGCCTGAGCCGGACCGAAGCGACACGGCTCAAGAGCGACTATGCTGCTTTGGTCCAGACCGAAGCATCCTACGCCCGCGATGGTATCAGCCGACGCGAACGCGAAGATCTCGATACGCGTCTCGATGCGCTCGATGCCCGCGTTGGGGACACCGCTTATGGTGGCGGTTCGACAGTGATCGACAACCGCACGCGTCTGTCGAATGTCGAACGTGCGCTGAGTGCCAGCGGTCTGAACGCCACGGCGCAAGCACAGGTGCGCGTCGAGGTCGGCGACCTGACGCGTCTGGCCGCCGCCTATGAGCGCGTGGCGCCGAGCAGCGACGACCGCAGCTATTTGGATCGCCGTATCTCCGATCTTGAAACGCGGGCACGCGTCCGGCGCTAGATCGATTGCGTGCAAGCGCACGAAAAAGGGCGGCAATCCTCTCGGAATGCCGCCCTTGTCTCGTTTCGCTGAAAGCGCGCCTTGGCTTAGGCGGCTTCCGCCTCGTCGTCATACTGCTCGACGGGGCCCGAATCCTTGCCCTTGGCATCGACGTCGCGGTCAACGAATTCGATGATTGCCATCGGGGCGGCATCCGACGCGCGGATGCCGGCCTTGATCACGCGGGTGTAGCCGCCGTTGCGATCCTTGTAGCGTTCAGCCAGAATGTCGAACAGCTTCTTGAGCTGCGTTTCATCGAGCAGGCGGCTCTGTGCGAGGCGACGGTTGGCAAGGCCACCGCGCTTGGCGAGCGTCACCAGCTTTTCGATATAAGGACGCAGTTCCTTCGCCTTGGCGACGGTCGTCGTGATCTGCTCATGCTTGATGAGCGAAGCCGACATGTTGCGGAAAAGGGCGGTGCGATGCGCGCTCGTGCGCTGCAGCTTCCGACCACCAGATCTATGACGCATAATCTATTCCTTCGTTTGTCAGAGGGGCCGTTCAAGGTACCCCAAGCCAGGTCGGTTTGCGGGCCGACCATTCCCGTAGTGACGGCGCCCCGGCGAACCGGGGCGCAATCTCGATTAGCCCAGCAGCTCTTGTTCGAGCTTCTTGGCCATTTCTTCGATGTTCTCCGGCGGCCAGCCGGGGATATCCATGCCGAGACGCAAACCCATCGACGACAGCACTTCCTTGATTTCGTTCAAGGATTTGCGGCCGAAGTTAGGGGTGCGAAGCATTTCGGCTTCGGTCTTCTGAACGAGATCACCGATGTAGATGATGTTGTCGTTCTTCAGGCAGTTGGCCGAACGGACCGACAGCTCAAGCTCGTCGACCTTCTTGAGAAGGAAGCGGTTGAGCTGGTTGACGTCCGATTCATCAGCCGTGGTCGACGGAGCCGCCATGCCGATGAGGCCGCTGTCGTTCATCGCTTCTTCGAAGTGGACGAAGACCTGCAGCTGGTCCTGGAGGATGCGCGCAGCGTAAGCGACGGCGTCTTCCGGGGTGATCGTTCCGTCGGTTTCGACGGTCAGGTTCAGCTTATCATAGTCCAGTTCCTGACCGATGCGGGCATTGTCGACCTTGTAGGCGACCTGGCGCACGGGCGAGTAGAGCGAGTCGACCGGGATCAGGCCGATCGGCGCGTCGATCGGACGGTTGGCGGTCGCAGGGACGTAACCCTTGCCGGTGTCGGCAACGAGTTCCATGTTCAGCGTCGCACCATCGTCGAGGTGGCAGATGATGTGGTTCGGGTTCATCACTTTGATGTCGCCCGAAACCATGATGTCGCCGGCCTTGACGGTCGCAGGACCGGTCGCCGAAAGCTGAAGGCGCTTCGGGCCTTCGCCTTCCATCTTGAGCGCAATCTGCTTCACGTTGAGGACGATGTCGGTGACATCTTCACGCACGCCGGCCAAGCTCGAGAATTCGTGCAGGACGTTCTCGATCTTGATCGACGTGATAGCCGCACCCTGGAGCGACGAAAGCAGCACGCGACGCAGTGCGTTGCCAAGCGTCAGGCCGAAGCCGCGCTCAAGCGGTTCGGCGACGAAGGTCGCCTTACGCTTGCCGTCGCTGCCAGCCTTGATTTCCAGGTTGCTGGGCTTCTTCAATTCCTGCCAGTTCCGGATATTGACAGTCATAGACTTCCCTTTGCTTTGGGCGGGACGGGCAGGGGTCGACTGCCATGTCCAGCGAGGATTTGGTACGGGCGGGCCCCGGCGGGGTGCGCCCGAAAAAGCGTCAGACGCGGCGGCGCTTGGCCGGGCGGACACCATTGTGCGGGATCGGCGTCACGTCACGGATCGACGTGATGTGGAAACCGACCGCCTGCAGCGCACGAAGCGCCGATTCGCGACCGGCGCCGGGGCCCTTGACTTCGACTTCCAGCGTGCGGACGCCATGTTCGGCGGCCTTCTTGCCAGCGTCTTCGGCGCAAACCTGCGCCGCATAAGGGGTCGACTTGCGGCTGCCCTTGAAGCCCATCATGCCGGCGCTCGACCAGGCAATTGCATTGCCCTGTGCGTCGGTGATGGTGATCATCGTGTTGTTGAAGGTCGCGTTGACGTGAGCGACGCCCGACGAGATGTTTTTGCGTTCGCGCCGACGAAGGCGCTGCGGTTCACGAGCCATGATGCTATCCTAAATCCTAAATCCTGAAGCAAGCCGTCGGGACCAAATCTGGTGCCTTCAGCCGAGAAACAAGGAAGCGCGCCCGAATGGACGCGCTCAAACCTTATTTCTTCTTACCGGCGATGGCCTTGGCCTTGCCCTTACGGGTGCGTGCATTGGTGTGCGTGCGCTGGCCACGGACCGGAAGGCCCTTGCGATGACGCAGCCCGCGATAGCAGGCCAGATCCATCAGGCGTTTGATGTTCATCGCCGTGTTGCGGCGAAGATCACCTTCGACCGTCAGGTCGGCGTCGATCGTTTCACGGATCTGCAGCACTTCGGCGTCCGAAAGGTCCTGAACGCGGCGCGTCTGATCGATTCCGAGCTTGGTTGCGATGTCGACGGCGGTCTTGCGACCGATGCCGTGGATGTAGGTGAGCGCGATGATAACGCGCTTGTTGGTGGGCAAGTTGACGCCCGCAATACGTGCCATTGGTAACTTTCTCCTGCTCCACAGGGCCGTTGGCAATCGGCCCCATCTCAAAGCGTCTGGTTTTCCAACGCAAAAAACGGACCACGATGCGCACAGGGCGCTTCGCCGTCCGGTCAGGCTGTCGGAATGGACGCGCAACTAAGGTGAGTCGGGCCGATTGTCAAGCGAAGTGCGGTGATT
>JAURVS010000431.1 GCA_030655355.1 Sphingopyxis sp. | reverse complement strand
CGAATAAGCGATCAGCTTCTTCATGTCGCTCTGCACCAGCGCGACGAGGCTGGTGTAGACCACCGCGACCATCGACAGGCCGAGCACGATCCACATCAGCTGCGCCGAGGCATCGGGGAACATCGGCATCATGAAGCGGATGAAGCCATAAGCGCCGAGCTTCAGCAGCACGCCAGCGAGGATCATCGAACCCGCGGTCGGCGCCTGAACGTGCGCGTCGGGAAGCCAGGTGTGGACGGGCCACATCGGCATCTTGACCGCGAGGCTGGCGAAGAAGGCGAGCCACAGCCACGTCTGCATCGCAGGCGGGAAGTCATAGTTCAGCAGCGTCGGAATATCGGTCGTGCCCGCTTCGGCGATCATCGCGATCATCGCGATCAGCATCAGCACCGAACCGAGCAGCGTGTAGAGGAAGAATTTGAACGCCGCATAGATGCGGTTCGCGCCGCCCCAGATGCCGATGATGAAATACATCGGGATCAGGCCGGCTTCGAAGAAGATGTAGAACAGCAGCAGATCCTGCGCGCAGAACACGCCGATCATGATCGTTTCCATGACGAGGAACATCGCCATGTAGAGCCCGACGCGGCTCTTGATCGCGTCCCAGCTCGCAAGGATGCAAAGCGGCATCAGGAAGACGCTGAGCATGATCAGCATCAGCGCCATGCCGTCGATACCTAGGGCCCACTGGAAACGGCCAAACAGGTCCGCGCGCTCGGTGAACTGCCACTGCGCCCCGCCGATATCGAACTGCGCCCACATGACGCAGCCGAGGACAAAGGTCACCAGCGTCGCGCCCAGCGCGAGCAGGCGCGAGGCCTTGTCGCCGAGAAACACACAGGCAATGGCGGCGACCGCAGGGATCGCCAACATCAGCGAAAGGATGGGAAAGCCGCTCACAGGGAATTCACCATGGCCCAGCTGGCGAGGCCGACGAGACCGAGCAGCATCACAAACGCATATCCATAAACATAACCCGATTGCAGTCGCACCGCGAGCCGCGTGCCCCCCTGAACCAGCGCAGCGGCGCCATCGGGACCGAAGCGGTCGATGGTCTGCTCATCGCCGCGCTTCCAGAAGAAGCGGCCGATCGCGAACGCGGGTTTGACGAAGACGACGTTATACAGCTCGTCAAAATACCATTTATTATAGAGGAACTGGTGGAGCAGCTTGAACTGCGCCACGAAGCGCGCCGGCAGCGTGGTGTTGCGGATATAGCTGTTCCACGCGAGGAGCAGCCCGATCGCCATCACCGTGAACGGGGTCCATTTCACCCACAAGGGCACTTCGTGCGCGGCGTGCATCAGATGCGCGTCGAACGCGAGGCTGCCCTTCCAGAACGCCATCCCCTCTTCGGGATAGATAAACTGGTGGTGGAACGCGATGCCTGCAAATACTGCGCCGATCGACAGCACGACGAGCGGGATCAGCATCGTGATCGGGCTTTCATGCGGGTGATAGCCCGCGGTGCCGTCGCTGTGCGCGTCATGATGGTGGTGGTCATCGTGCGCGGCATGCGCGTGGGCGTGGTCATCATGGCCGTGGCCGTGATCGTCATGCACCGCGTGCTGAATATGCTCGCTCTGCTCCCAGCGTGCCTTGCCATAGAAGGTCAGGAACACGAGGCGCCACGAATAGAAGCTGGTGAGGAAGGCGACGAAAATGCCGACCCAGAACGCAATGACTCCGCCGCCGCCGCTGGCAAAGGCGGCCTCGAGAATGCCGTCCTTCGAATAGAAACCGGCAAAGCCTGCTACGCCCGCGATACCGACGCCGGTGATCGCCAGCGTGCCAAGCATCATCGCCCAATAGGTGATCGGGATCTGTTTCCGCAGCGCGCCATAATAACGCATATCCTGTTCGTGGTGCATCGCGTGGATGACCGAACCGGCGCCAAGGAAGAGCAACGCCTTGAAGAAGGCGTGCGTGAAGAGATGGAACATCGCCGCGCCATAGGCACCCGCGCCCGCAGCGAAGAACATATAGCCGAGCTGCGAACAGGTCGAATAGGCGATGACGCGCTTGATATCCCACTGCGTCGTCGCGACGGTCGCGGCGAAGAAGCAGGTTGCGGCGCCGACGAACATCACGACGCCCTGCGCGACCGGTGCGGTCTCGAACATCGGCGACAGGCGGCAGACCATGAACACGCCTGCGGTGACCATCGTCGCGGCGTGGATCAGCGCCGACACTGGGGTCGGGCCTTCCATCGCGTCGGGAAGCCAGGTGTGCAGCCCGAGCTGCGCCGACTTGCCCATCGCGCCGATGAACAGCAGCAGGCAGAGGATCGTCATCGCGTCGAGACGCATCCCCATGAACGTGATGGTGCTGCCAGCCATGCCCGGTGCAGCGGCCAGAATCTCGGGGATCGAGACGGTGCCGAAGACGAGGAAGGTGCCAAAGATGCCGAGCATGAAGCCCAGATCGCCGACGCGGTTGACGACGAACGCCTTGATCGCCGCGGCATTGGCGCTCGGCTTTTTATACCAGAAGCCGATGAGGAGATAGGATGCGAGGCCGACGCCTTCCCAGCCGAAGAACATCTGGACGAGGTTGTTCGCGGTCACGAGCATCAGCATCGCGAAGGTGAAGAGCGAGAGATAGGCGAAGAAGCGCGGCTGGTCCGGGTCTTCCTCCATATAGCCCCAGCTATAGAGATGGACGAGCGCCGACACGGTCGTGATCACGACGAGCATCACCGCGGTCAGCGTGTCGACGCGCAGTTCCCAGTTGAACTGGAGCGCACCCGACGAGACCCAGTGCAGCACCGTCGTTACGCCCGGCTCGCCGCTGCCCGTCACGAACGACAGGAAGATCGGCCAGCTGAGCGCGCAGCTCGTGAACAGCGCGCCGGTCGTGAGGATTTTCGACGCAAAGGGTCCGATGACCCGCTGGCCGAGGCCTGCGATAAGAGCCGCCAAGAGCGGCAGAAAAACGATCGCCTGGATCACCGGCTTACCCCTTCATCCGGTTGGCATCGTCGACGGCAATGGTGCCGCGGCCGCGGAAATAAATAACGATGATGGCGAGACCGATCGCGGCTTCACCCGCCGC
>JAURVS010000426.1 GCA_030655355.1 Sphingopyxis sp. | reverse complement strand
CATGCTACGCAATTTCTATATAGGCGCCATCTTCGCTCCGCCACCCTGCCAACCCGGCGATTCGGCGGCCAGCCATAAAAGATAAGAGGTGCTCCCATGCCCGACGTGATTTTCCCCGGCCCCGAAGGCCGCATCGAAGGTCGTTTTTCGCCGCCGCCGCGCCCGCGCGCGCCGGTTGCGCTGATCCTTCACCCGCATCCGCAGGGCGGGGGCACGATGAACGATCGCATCACGCAGGCGATGTACAAAAGCTTCGTCGCACGCGGTTTTGCGGTGCTGCGCTTTAACTTCCGCGGCGTCGGCCGCAGCCAGGGCACATTTGATAACGGCATCGGCGAATTGAGCGATGCCGCATCGGCGCTCGACTGGGTCCAGTCGATCCATCCCGAAGCGCAGACGACGTGGATCGCGGGCTTCAGCTTCGGTGCGTGGATCGGCATGCAGCTGTTGATGCGCCGCCCCGAAATTCGCGGCTTCCTCTCGGTCGCGCCCCCGGCGAACATGTACGACTTCAGCTTCCTCGCGCCCTGCCCTTCGTCGGGCATCATCGTTGCGGGCGGACAGGACGAGATCGTGCCGCCGAGCGCGGTGCAAAAGCTGGTCGACAAGCTGCGGACGCAAAAGGGCATCACGATCCATCACGACGAGATCCCGCGCGCGAACCATTTCTTCGAGCATGAACTCGACCAGCTGATGAAGTCGCTCGACAATTATCTGGATATGCGGCTCGCGCCCGATTCGCCGATCCGCTGATATCTAGCTATCGCCCCCGCCTGCGCGGGGGCGATGAAGCGGCTATTTTACCGGCACCAGCCAGATCGCGACATTGGCGAACATCACGAGCGCCGCGACGAGCATCAACAGCGCGCGGCGGCGATCGCCTTTGCGAAAAACATAGACGGCCCCACCCGAGAGCAGAACGCCGGTCAGCATCAAAATCGAGATGATCGTGTCGGACATAGGGTCGCTTTATCGGGCGCGTCACAAATTTGCCACCTCGCTTATGGCCAATCCGCATCGCTTCGCCTAAAGGCCGCTCATCGATTCCCTAACGCTTTGCGGGAGCCGCGCCGATGCGCATTGCCATAGCCTCTGATCACGCAGCTTATGAGCTGAAAGCCCTTCTTGCGGACTGGTTGCGCGAAGCCGGGCACGAGGTCGACGACCTTGGCACCAACGGCCCCGACAGCGTCGATTATCCCGACTATGGCTATAAACTCGCCGAAGCGATCGCCGATGGCCGCGCCGAACGCGGCGTCGCGCTCTGCGGATCGGGCATCGGCATTTCGATTTCGGTCAATCGCAACCCCGCCGCCCGCTGCGCCCTCGTTTCCGAGCCGCTGTCGGCGAAACTGTCGCGCGAACATAATGACGCGAACGTCATTGCGATGGGCGCGCGCCTGACGGGCATCGACATGGCCAAGGCATGCGTCGAGGCTTTCCTGACCACCGAATTCGCCGGCGACCGCCACGCGCGCCGCGTCGACAAACTGTCCAACCCGCCGCAACTGGAGACCAGCCGATGACCACAAACACGCTCGACAAGCCCATCAAATCGGCTGGCTATTTCACCGACGGCGTCGATACTGTCGATCCTGCTGTCGCTGCCGCGATGAAGCATGAACTCGATCGCGAACAGAATCAGATCGAGCTGATCGCGTCGGAGAATATCGTCTCGAAAGCCGTGCTCGAAGCGCAAGGCAGCGTTTTCACCAACAAATATGCCGAAGGCTATCCGGGCCGCCGTTACTATCAAGGCTGCGCCCCGTCGGACGAGGTCGAAACGCTCGCGATCGACCGCGCCAAGCAGCTGTTCGATTGCGGCTATGCCAATGTGCAGCCGCATTCGGGCGCGCAGGCGAACGGCGCAGTGATGCTCGCGCTGACCAAGCCCGGCGCGACGATCCTTGGCATGAGCCTTGACGCCGGCGGTCACCTGACTCACGGCGCGCCGCCCGCCATGTCGGGAAAATGGTATAATGCCATACAATATGGCGTGCGCCCCGACGATCATCTCGTCGATTTCGATCAGGTCGAAGCGCTGGCCAAAGAACATCGCCCGACGCTGATCATCGCGGGCGGCTCGGCCTATCCGCGCACCCTCGACTTCGCCCGCTTTCGTGCGATTGCCGACGATGTTGGCGCGCTGCTGATGGTCGACATGGCGCATTTCGCAGGTCTGGTTGCCGGCGGCGCGCACCCCTCGCCGCTGACGCATGCGCATGTCGTCACGACGACGACGCACAAGACGCTGCGCGGCCCGCGCGGCGGGATGATCCTGACCAATGACGAAGCGATCGCCAAGCGCATCAACTCGGCGGTCTTCCCCGGCCTTCAGGGCGGCCCGCTGATGCATGTCATCGCTGCCAAAGCAGTCGCGTTCGGCGAAGCGCTGCGTCCCGACTTCAAAGATTACGCCAAAGCAACGATCGCCAATGCGCAGGCGCTGGCCGCCCGCCTGAAAGCCCGCGGCGCCGATATCGTCGCCGGCGGCACCGACACGCATCTTGCGCTCGTCGATCTGCGCCCGCTCGGCATCACCGGCCGCGACGCCGACGAGGCGCTCGAGCGTAGCGCGATCACCTGCAACAAGAATGGCGTGCCCTTCGACCCGCTGCCCCCTGTGAAGACCAGCGGCATCCGCGTCGGGTCGCCCGCGGGCACGACGCGCGGCTTCGGCATCGCCGAATTTGAAGAAATCGGGGACATGGTCGCTGACGTTCTCGAAGCGCTGCGCGACAAGGGCGAGCATGGCGACGCCGACGTCGAAGCAAATGTTCGCGGCCGCGTCCGCGCGCTGTGCGAGCGTTTCCCGATCTATCAGGGATAAGCGCGATGGCGCGGCAGCATCCCGAAGAACCGACGCTGGTTGAAGTGACGATCGAAGAGGTCAAGGCGATGGGCAAGCAAGGCCTGGCGCATCCTTCGACTCGACCGGTGCTGACTGGCGGCGCTGTCGGCGCCGTCATTGGCGCAGTGCTGCCCGTCGTCAGTTGGCCCGCAGGCCTGTTCGTCGGCGCCGCAATCGCGCTTTACAGCCGGGTGAAACGCTGACCTATGCGTTGTCCTTATTGTGGCCATGAAGACAGTCAGGTGAAGGACAGCCGTCCGACGGAGGATGGCGCAGCCATCCGCCGCCGACGCCAGTGCGAGGATTGCGGCGCGCGTTTTACGACCTTCGAGCGGATCCAGTTGCGCGAAGTCGGCGTGACGAAGGCCGACGGTCGCCGCGAGCCTTTCGATCGCGAAAAACTGATGCGCAGCATCCAGATCGCCTGCCGCAAGCGACCGATCGACGGTGCACGCATCGAACGACTGGTATCGGGCATCCAGCGCCAACTCGAAACCTCGGGCGACAGCGAAGTCCAGGCGGCGCAGATCGGCGCCATGGTGATGGAAGCGCTCAAAGGCTTCGACAGCGTCGCCTATATCCGTTTCGCAAGCGTCTATCGCGAGTTCACCGAAGCCAAGGATTTCGAGGAATTCGCATCGTCGGTGACCGAGGCGGCACATAAAAATTGAGCATCGCTCCGCCCCCCGTCATCGTCCTTGTCCGTCCGCAGCTGGGTGAGAATATCGGCAAGGCCGCGCGCGCAATGCTCAATTTCGGGCTGACCGAGCTACGCCTCGTCACGCCGCGCGATGGCTGGCCAAATCCCGATGCGGGTCCGGCGTCCGCCGGCGCCGATATTGTGCTGGCAGAAGCGCAAGTTTTCGGCAGCCTCGCCGAAGCGGTTGCCGACTGCACGACCATTTATGCGACAACCGTGCGCAAGCGCGGCGTGATGAAGCCCGTGCTGACCCCCGAAGCGGCGGCGCGCGAGGTTCATGCGAGCGCGGGTCGTTCGGCCTATGTGTTCGGCGCTGAACGCTCGGGCCTCGAAACCGATGATGTCGCGCTCGCGCACAATATCGTCACCGTGCCGATCAACCCCGAATTCGCGTCGCTGAACCTCGCACAGGCGGTGATCCTGCTCGCCTATGAATGGTCGAAAGGTGTCGCGCTCGCGAGCCCTCCCGAAGTGCCGCTCGACCCCGTCGCGCCACACGCCGAGCTGGAAGAGTTGATCCAGCATCTGACGCGCGATCTCGACAAGAGCGGCTATTTTGTGCCGCCCGAACGGACCGAAGCGACGCTGCGCACCTTACGCACGGCGCTGACCAAGACCGGCTGGTCGCACAATGATATCAGGATGATGCACGGCATCATTACCTCGCTCGGCAGAACGCCGCGGTCGCGCTAGCACGGCGCCTCAATTCTTTCGACATGGTCGATGCGGCCATCGTGCCAAAGCGTTCATCGATCAGCGCGGATACGATCCCATTGTGTCGCTTCATAGGCGATCGACTGTTCGACCAATTCATCCCACACGGCCCGAAGCCGCGCAGGCTCCAGCCCTGCCGCTTCGGCTTCGCGCGCGACATTGTCGATGACCTGTGCCTTGCGCGCTTCGTCGCGGACGGTGTTGCGGTCGGCCTTGATGCGCGCCGCAGCGTCCATATAGGCAAAGCGACGGACGAGCAGCGCAACAAGTTCGCGGTCGACCTGATCGACCCCTGCGCGGACGTCGATCATCGTTTCGCATTTTTCGGGAAGTTTGGCGGACGTCATGCGCGTTGCCTTTAACGGCTTTTTTTCTGCTGTCGAGGCGCCCGTCGGACTGGCCACTTACCCGACCCGCACCGCTTGACTTTGCGCCCTACCCCGTCTAACCGCGCGCCTTCGCAATGGACCTCGCACCCCGGTGAAGCGGCGGTCGCATATGGCATCTGTCCATATGGTGCGACCCGGGAACCGCCGAAATCCTTCGGCACACAGCAAGTTGGAGACGACATATGTCGAAGCGCCATAGCGCCAAGTATAAACTCGACCGCCG